>DATAKV010000519.1:0-7045 GCA_036261375.1 Anaerolineales bacterium | reverse complement strand
CGCTGCCAAATTCATGGGTGGACAACAGGAACCGAATATTGAGATCGGCCGGATGGCAGTCGATGAGCTGGCAGGCATGTCCATTTTCTATGTCCGCGATAACGGGATCGGAATCGCCCCCGAACATTACGAGCGCGTATTCGGACTGTTCAATAAGCTCGATCCCAGGAGTGAGGGGACGGGCATCGGGCTGGCGCTCGTGAGGCGGATCATCGAAGTCCATGGAGGCCGGATTTGGGTGGAGAGTGAAATGGGAAAAGGCTCCACGTTCCTGTTTACGCTTCCCACACAGGCGCAGCCGGATTCCGTACTATAATCACCCCATCTCAACCCAGGAGCACTCCCATGAAAAGAGCCGTCAGCATCAGCATCGGGTCATCAAAGCGTAACAAGGCAGTAGAGGTGACGCTGTTCGGCGAAAAAGTCAGCATCGAGCGCATTGGTACGGACGGTGATATGGAAGCCGCCGCGTTGAAATTCAAGGAACTGGACGGCAAAGTAGATGCTTTCGGCGTGGGAGGCACGGACCTCGGCGCCATCATCGATGGAAAATGGTACACCATCCATTCCGTCGCCCCGATGGTCCGCTACGTTAAAAAGACTCCCCTGGTGGATGGCGGCGGGTTGAAGAACACGTTGGAGAACAGGGCACCTGCTTTCCTGGATCAAAAAATCGGTAATTACATCAATTCCTGCGGCCGTAAAGTCTTTGTTGCCTTAGGCACCGATCGCTGGGGAATGGCCCGTGCCTTTCCGGAGGCCGGGTATGAGACGGTCTACGGCGACCTGATGTTCGCTCTGGGGATTCCCATTGCACTTCATAAGCTCAGTCACCTGAAAACGTTTGCCAGGCTGTTGTTTCCCATCGCCAGCCGCCTGCCCTTTGAATGGATCTATCCGACCGGTGAAAAACAGGAACAACGGACCCCGAAATGGGGCAGGTATTATGCCTGGGCCACCGTCATTGCAGGGGACTGCCATTACATCAAGCGCTTCATGCCCGATGATCTCACGGGTAAGGTCATTCTCACCAATACGACCACCACAGACGATATCGAAACCTTCCGCAAGGCTGGAGTAAAATATCTCGTCACGACCACCCCCGTCCTGGAAGGGCGCTCGTTTGGGACCAACATGATGGAAGCCGCTCTGGTCGCTGTCTCCGGTAAAGGACGGCCGCTGACCTGGACCGAACTAACCGAAATGATCGACACCCTTGGACTGGAGCCGCAGTTGCAGGAGCTGAATTGAAGCAGACAGGCAGATAAGGAGACATGATGGATGCAATAGTAACTGCCGGTGGAATTCCGAGACCGGAAGACCCACTTTACCCCTATTCCCATGGCAATTCAAAGGCATTGATCGATGTGGCAGGCAAGCCCATGGTCCAGTGGGTATTGGATGCCCTGGGCGATGCTAGGAATGTGGATAACGTTATCGTGATCGGTCTTTCCCCTAAAAGCGGTGTGACCTGCAAGAAGCCTCTCCATTTTGTCTCGAATCAGGGGCGGATGCTTGCCAATATCGTTGCCGGTGTCAACAAAGCCCTCGAGCTCGACAAAAAGAACAAATATGTCCTGATCGCCTCCTCTGATATTCCTGCGCTGAAACCTGAAATGGTGGACTGGCTGATCGATACCTGCATGGAAACAAAAGACGACCTGTATTATGGTATCTGCCCGCGCGAGGTGATGGAAGCCCGCTTTCCCAACTCCAAGCGCACCTACACCCACCTGAAGGATATGGATCTCTGTGGATCGGACATCAATATCGCCCATGTGCGCATGGCGACCGAGCACCTGGACATGTGGGAGACGCTGATCGGCTCGCGCAAGAGCCCTCTTAAGCAGGCCAGTACCATTGGGCTGGACACGTTTTTCCAGGTGCTGACACGCACCATCACTCTCGATCAGCTTGTGGAAAAGGTCTGTCGCCGCCTTGGGATTACAGGCCGTGCCATCCGCTGGCAGAATGCCGAGCCCTGCATGGATGTGGACAAGCCGCACCAGCTCGAGCTGATGCGCGCCGATCTGGCGGACCAGCAGCGGAAAGCCCTGGCCCGAGCCAAAGCAGCGGCCCGGCGCGCCGCAAGAGAAGCCCAGCCCGCGAAACCGGTTAAGAACAAACCCGCTGCCCGAAAGAAAGTGGAAGCCGACAAGCCCTCCAAAGCAAAAGTGAAAGCCCCCTCCAGAACCAAACTGGCCCCATGAACCTATCTTCGCTGCTTGAACTGGATGCCCGGCTCTCGAATAAAATGCGCGTGGCTGAAAAGCCAGGCGCATTGCGCGCTATTGCGGCTTTTTTTGCCCACTCTGGCGATTCATGGTTCTGGGGCGCGGCCCTGATCCTGTTATGGCTCGTCAGTGACTCGAACTGGAGAAGATGGGAAGTGGTGGAGTTCGTGGGGATCAGCCTGCTGGCGGTCCTGGTGATAGGGATCAAATTCATTGTGAGAAGGCAGCGCCCCGTGGGTGAATGGGGCGGAATCTATCGCAATACAGATCCCCATTCTTTTCCGTCCGGCCATGCGGCACGAGCCTTTTTGATCGCCGTGATCGGCAGTGCATTAGGCCCCGCCTGGCTGGGACTCCTGTTGTGGATCTGGGCGCCGCTCGTGGCCCTGGCGAGGGTGGCGATGGGCGTTCATTATCTCTCGGATGTCATCGCCGGCGCGCTGCTGGGGATCCTGATCGCCGTGATCGGCATTGCGGTCTATGAGCCGCTGTTCCTTTGGATTACAAATCTGACCGGCTTTCCGTTGTGGTGAAGCCATTGGGGGATATATGCTTCACACGATCTGTTAGTCTGTTTTTCTAATGGATCCCAGGTGGTCCACGATATGGGCGAGATCTTTTTCCACCCAGGCTTGCAGGGTCAGGCCACGGCCAAGCATGGCATGGCGCGATTCGCGTGACCAGGCTTCGGGGGGCAGCGAACGCAGCATCTCGGCCAGACGTTCAATATTTCCGACCAGTTCACTGAGAATGGCTTCCAGCGGCTCAGAGGCGGCATACTTCTCCGCCATGTAGGCATCGCCGTCGAAGTTCTGAAATTCAGGATTGTCTTCCACGGCGGTCCTGCGGACACGCGAACCATATACCAGCTTATCCACATCACGAGTGTGTGCGGCGATTTGATGAACGTTCCAGCCACCGGGCTCTAAGGGTGCATAGGCATCCTTTCTGGCCAGGCACGCAGCACGGAATTCATGAGCCTGGTTCACCAGGCGGTTGATCAGGCTGGTGCGGTATTCCAGAAGCTCTTTCATGGTTACTCCTCTTCTCCGGCAAGCAGTTCCATAATCCGGGCGAGAACCTGGTCAGTACCGGTTGCAACGGCATGGACCTGAATTCCATCGTGAGCCAATTCCCGGGCAGCCTGGCGGCTCAAGCCTTCCAGGCCGCTCATACTGGCGACGAAGGCTGCACCTGCCTCGATCCTGGCCGGTGCATGGTTCATCCCGATGAGGTTGATGATCACCCCCCGGCCCTGGGCGCGCATCACCCGCCCGACCGATTGGGTCATCAGGAACGCGCCGGTCAGGTTGACGTCCAGGACGCGGTGCCAGTCCCATTCGTCCATATCCAGGAGCAGGGTGTGCGGCTCCACAGATGCATGGTTGATCAGGATATCGATCCGGCCAAAATCGTCCTCCACCTGCTTGATGAGGTGCTGGGCGCCGACCTTTTTTGCCACGTCTTCGATGTATGCTTTTGCCCGCCCACCCTGCTGGAGAATACGCTCGACGACTTCCTCGACGTTGACCGGGGAAATATCGTTCGCTCCAATGACTGCACCCTGCGCGGCAAGCGACTCTGCCAGCATCCGCCCGCTTCCCCGGCCGGTACCGGTGATCAGCACAACTTTTCCCTTTAAGTCAGCCACCGGACTGCTCGCAGAGAGGCACTCGATCGCGATTTTCGTACCCATTCAGCGGTAAACCGAAATAGGGCGAGGGATCGAAAGTGTTGCGAATATCCAGCTCATTCTTGAACTGGCCGCTGCCGTCATCCTCCACGATGGAAAAATGCAGATGAATTCCGGTCGGGTTATTGGGGTCGCCGGAATAATCACCCTGGTACCCGAGAAAGGTCCCTGTATTCACAGGCACGTCAAACGTGCCGGGCGGGAATTCGGGAGAGATGAACGAATTGCCCTCTTCATCGGCTAAATGGGTGTAGTAAAGCCAGATCTGCCTGCCGGGCTGTAGGGGATCGTCTGGCACACGGACGATGACGGTGGATTTCCAATCGGGCAGGCGCGTCAAAAAGCCGGGATAGGCAGAGACGACAGGCGTCACACCCACATCCGTTCCGGCAAAGATATCGATGCCCTGATGGGTGTGTCCCGGACGGAAGGAGTCGCCCCATAGAAAGCCGACAAACCCATCGGTGGGGAAGTGGAACGGGGCCGACCCGCATTGCGAACCGGCCGCCAGCTTCCAGTCCGGGCGGGAGTCGGGATTACGGATCCAGGTGCGGAAGGCAAGCAGGCGGGCGCTGTTGGGGCGGTAAAGATAGTAGGCTGTGCCGCCGGCTGCGATCAAGGCGACGAAGATGGCAGCCACGAGGAACGTGCGTTTTGACATGGGCAGGATTATACCGCCTGAGAAAATTCAACCTGGAGGGTGCTTACAGGCATGGCCGTGCTGGAAGATGTGATTAAAAAGTTACAAATCAGCTTGTATTTTGTGTACAATTAATATAATATTATTGGGTAAGGCAAAATAAATTTCCTTCAGTTCTCGAAAGGGCAAACCCATCGTGAGGTGGGGACGCAAAGTCATGGATCCCATGACAGGGACCGCCAGACTGCCGAAGCACTTGGTGTTTGGCAGTCTCATTGTTTAATTACAGCTTGGAGAGAAGCTGTATAATTTTTCAGTATTGATTGTGAAAATTTGCACATAAAAGAGTATTTTTACCAGATTGGTGAAGTTACTTCCAGGAAGGAGGTGTACGAAGGGCCTGAATTAAGGAAATACTGTCCGTTATACGACTCATACCTATAAGAGGAGAATCTATGAAACGCAAATTGCTTGCTTTGATCAGCATCCTGGTTCTGGTGGGAATGCTTCCGGGTGCGGCACTGGCCTCGCCTTCTGCTTCTTCAATTCAGGATGATCCCGCGCTTGTCCAAAAAGAGGATAACCGTCCCGACCCCATGACAGCCAGACAGCTCGAACTCAAGCAGGATGCATTGGCTGCAAAGCTCAACGGGAAGGCATATGGCAAGACTCACGAAGTGGCGCGTGGCCAGTATGTCGAGCTGGCCCGTGAAGGTGAGGATCCAATCTGGACGGTCCTCGGTGAGTTCCCCGACCTTGCTCATAACATGATCCCCGAGCCAGATCGCTCGGTTAACAATACGACCCTGTGGGTCCCCGATTTCAGCCGCGAGTGGGTCTACAACATGCTGTTCGATGGCACCCCTGGCGCCAACTCGATGCGCAACTTCTATATCGAGCAGTCTTCCGGGCGCTACGCCGTCTACGGCGATGTGACCGACTGGGTTGAAGTCTCCCTGGGATATGCCCACTACAACGATGACCTGGACTGTGCCACCGGCAACTGCGTCTGGGAATTCCTGGATGAGACGGTGGACGGCTGGTATGCCAGTCAGATCGCGGCCGGCAAAACCCCTGAAGAGATCAATGAATACCTGCAGGGTTTCGACATCTGGGACCGCTATGACTACGACCTCGATGGCAATTTCAATGAGCCCGACGGCTACATCGACCATGCCCAGTTTGTACATGCCGGCGAAGGCGAAGAGGGTGGCGCACCCTTTGAAGCCATCTGGAGCCACAGCTGGTACGCCTACTACGGCCTGCAAGGCGATACGGGTCCAACCTTCAACCCCTACGGCGGCCTGCGGATCGGCGACTCCGACATCTGGGTTGGCAAGTACACCATCCAGCCTGAGAACGGTGGCGTGGGTGTTTACACCCATGAATATGGCCATGATCTCGGCCTGCCCGACCTGTACGACACCTCCGGCGGCGAGAACGGCACCGGCTTCTGGACGCTGATGTCGTCTGGCTCGTGGATGGGGGACGGCTTGATGGATATCGGCTCCAAGTCCAGCCACATGGGCGCCTGGGAGAAATTCCAGCTCGGCTGGCTGAACTATGAAGTGGCTGTTGCCGGCGCCAAGTCTGTGCACAAGCTTGGCCCGATGGAGTTCAATACCAAGCAGGCTCAAGCCCTGTTCGTGATCCTGCCCAAGAAGTCTGTTACCTCAGTGATTGGCACTCCGTTCGCAGGAGCCAACTTCTATTACAGCGGCGCAGGCGATGACCTCGACAACAGCATGACCAAATCGGTCGCTCTTCCGGCAGGTACCGTCGAGCTGACAGCCAAGGTTCGCTATAACATCGAAGTCGATTGGGACTACGCCTACCTGACGGTCAACGGGACCCCGGTGGAGACAAACCTTTCCACAACAACCGATCCGAACAGCCAGAACTTTGGGTTTGGTATCACCGGTGTTCAGAATACCTGGACGGACCTGGTGGCCGATCTTTCTGCCTTCGCAGGTCAGACCGTCACCCTCGGTTTCCGCTATTGGACCGATGCCAACACCGGCGGCTATGGCTTCATGGTGGATGAGCTGGCGATTACAGGTCTACCCGTGGACGGCGCCGAAGCCGAAGCTGGCTGGACCTTCGATGGATTCAAGGTTTCCACCGGTACAGAGTCAGCCCTCTTCAATCATTACTATATCGCGGAGTACCGCACGTACAAGGGCTATGATAGCACCTTGAAGGTTGGCCCCTACTACTTCGGCTATCCCACGATGCCCGACTTTGTAGATCACTTTGCATATCAGGATGGCATGCTGATCAACTACTGGGATACTTCTCAGAGGAACAACCAGACCCGCCTGCACCCTGGAATGGGCCTGCTGCTTCCGATCGACGCCCATCCTCAGGCGCTCCTGCGCTGTGGTGGACCTGCAATCTGGCGCAACCGGATCCAGACCTACGATTCGACCTTCACCCTGGATCGTACCGACGGGATCCCCAACATTCATCATGCCGGTG
>DATAKV010000512.1:0-11925 GCA_036261375.1 Anaerolineales bacterium | reverse complement strand
GCAGCTGAAACGAATCAAATGGGAGTCGTCCTGACGCCGCGCTGGCTGGTGTGGGTGATCACCGGTACAAAGACGCCGCCCTCGGCCCTCTCGGCCCACCTGCAGGATGTCGTCGTCCAGGATTATGCCGATACGCCGTATGCGAAAATGGTCCCAGATTCAGGCGTCCAGGTCAATGGGAAATTTACGGATGTGAGCGAAAGTGCCAGCGCCTTTATCGGGCTGGAAGAGAATGAAGCGGGAAGTAAATTCAAGGAACTGCTGGTTAACGCTGTTCAGGATGCAAAGAAATAACAGGCTCCCAACCGGGAGCCTGTTGTTATATTAAACCCATGCCCACAGCATCCAGAAGCCTGTCATCGCCAGACCGATCAGAAACCGAGCCATGAATGCCCAGCCCCAGCCGACCATGTAAGCCTTGGTCGATTCGATGGCTTTGCCGCGATCCTTGAGACGGTTGTATTCGGCGGCGAGCAGTCCCAGCGGCGCAGCCACCAGGCCTCCCAGGGGAGTAAAGAAAATGCTCGCGACGATGCCCGCCGCGAAAGCGAGAAGGATCGAGCTCCAGGGAACATACTTGTCACGCATCTTGGCGGCGATGATCAGGTTGTCGGCTACATTCCCAACGATCATGAGGATTGTGATGAGCCCGAACAGGAACCAGTCCCAGCCGGTCATCATGCCGCGTGAATTTTGGATCAACGCGTACACCAGCGTTCCCAGCCACATGATGGTCAAGCCCGGGAAGACGGGAACGACCAATCCCACCAGGCCCACCAGCAGGACAAAAAGCGTAAATGTCTCGAGCAGGACTTCTAAAAAAAACTGTGTATCGGGAGGCATCAATCTCCTGTTTTTCGAAAACCTTGCGAAGGTTTTTATCTTGCGAACGCCAGGCTGGTTGCCTAAACCTTCGCAAGGTTCTTAATTTCCAGGCCGGATCATATCCACGCCGCCCATCCACGGGCGAAGCACTTCGGGAATCACGATCGAGCCGTCTGCCTGCTGGTTGTTCTCCAGGACGGCGATCAGTGTGCGGGGCAGACCCAGGCCTGAGCCGTTCAGGGTGTGGACGAAGCGTGCCTTGCCGCCATCGGCAGGCCGGTACTTTATATTCGAACGGCGGGCCTGAAAGTCGCGAACGTTCGAGACCGATGAAACCTCCAGCCACTCGTTACAGCCTGCCGCCCAGACCTCGATATCATACGTAACGGCCGAATTGAAGCCGATATCGCCGGTGCACAGCTGCTTGACCCGGTAGGTCAGCCCCAGCGCGGTGCAGGTTGCTTCTGCGTCCTCCCGCATCCTCTCCAGCATGGCATCCGATTCCTCTGGCCGGGTATACATATACATCTCGACCTTGTCGAACTGGTGGCCGCGCTTGATGCCGCGCACGTCGCGTCCGGCGCTCATTTTTTCCCGGCGGAAGCATGGGGTATAGGCTGTGTATAGAAGAGGCAGTGCGGCTTCATCGAGGATCTCCTCCATGTGCATGCCCGTGAGCGGCACCTCGGCAGTCGGTACAAAATACAGGTCCTCTTCATGATCCTTGTACAGGTTGTCGGCAAACTTGGGGAGCTGCCCGGCTCCGTACACGGTATCCGTTCTGACCATGAAAGGCAGATATTTTTCGGTGTAGCCCTGGCGGATGTGCAGGTCGAGCATAAAAGCGATCAGGGCCCGCTGCAGCCTCGCGCCGGGTCCGCTCAGGATGTAGAAGCGTGAACCGGTGACCTTTGTGCCGCGCTCGAAATCGATCACACCGAGCGAAGGACCCAGGTCCCAGTGGGCTTTGGGCTCGAAGTCGAACTCAGGGAGCTGGCCGACCGTTTTGAGGACAACGTTCCCCTCCTCGCTGGCACCAACCGGTGTCCGCTCATCAGGGATGTTTGGAATCGCCGACGTGATGGCTTTCAGCTCTGCCTCCACCTCGGCCACTTCCTTGTCGAGTGCGGCGATCCGGTCTCCGACCTCGCGCATAGCAGCGATCTTCTGCTCACGGTCCGCCGGTTCCTTCATCCTGCCGATCTCCTTGGAGACCGCGTTACGCTCCGCTTTGAGTGTTTCCACCTGGGTCAACAGGGCCCGACGCCTTTCATCCAGCCGGAGGACGTCGTCTACGGGAGAGACATCCATCTGGCGGTTCCGCAGCGCAGTACGGACCAGGTCAGGGGTTTCGCGGATCAAATTCAGGTCTAACATGGTTGCACCTCCGATGTGCGGACGACAGATTTCATTATCCATCGTCCAGGAATAGAATACGCCCCCGGTCCATTTGCAGGACGAGGGGGCGTCTCGTGGTGCCACCTGCTTTCACCCCTTCCGCCTTCGGCACCTCCCCCAAATTCGATTGGAGGAGTTTACATGCCAACCCAAATTCTAGTTTCGAATTTGGGGGATGTTGGGTGGGGGTCTTGGATTGCGCTATAACGGGCGCAGCACGTCTCTCTTACAACATTCCAAAAAGAATATTCCTGCGAGAGCAACTTTCCCTTCGACAAGGCTCAGGGAGAGGGTGAAGTGGATTTCGCTGTCTGCCCGGCCGCCTCGCACTGACCGGCGGCTCTCTGTACGGTTGAACAGCTACTTGTCTTCACGCTGTTTTATTGGGCGTGATTATACACTTCCACAGAAGGGTGTCAAGCAAAAGGAAATCCGTATAATGGTGGACTGGAGGAGCCATGCAGAATATCCACGAATACCAAAAACTGGAAGAAAAAGACATCCGCCCGGCCGGCAAACGGACACAGGACGCCATCGAGAGCCAGTTATTCGTCGTCCAGACCCCGTTCGGCTACCGGCGGATCGCAGAATTGTTCCGGCCCGAAGCCAAAGGGATCTATGCCGCGGTCCTGTATATCCACTGGTACGAGCCGCCCAATCCTAGCTCGAACCGCAGCCAGTTCGTCGAGGAGGCGAAAGAAATGGCGCGCGCCGGCGCGGTCTGCCTGCTGATCGAAACGCTGTGGTCCGATTACGATTTCTTCCTCAAGCGCACGCAGGCGGAGGATCTGCAGAATTCCATCGAAGAGACGGTTAACATCCGCCGCGCCATGGATTTGCTTCTCTCCCAGCCCGGCGTGGATCCTGGCCGCCTTGCCCTTGTCGGTCACGATTTTGGCGGTATGTATGGTGTGCTGGCCGGTGGTCTCGACAGGCGTCCCTCTCACTATGTGGTGATGGCGGCCACACCTCGTTTCCCCGATTGGTACCTGTACGCGCCCAAACTGGAGGGGGAGGCACGGGAGGATTTCATTCGCCAGTTTTCCCAGCTCGACCCGATCATCCACATCCCGAACCTGTCACCCGCTCCGATCCTGTTCCAGTTCGGTACGGATGATTTTCATGTACCGGTGGAGCGTGCCGATGAGTTCTTCCAGGCCGCGCAGGAGCCAAAGGAAGTCAGGTGGTATGACTGCGGCCATGGACTTAACGACGCCTCAACTGCCGATCGAAAGGAATGGCTCAAGAAAAATCTAGTCCTCGAATAGTAGTCGTTTTAAGGATTTGCTCCGAAATCTTAAAAAATGCCAAATGTGGTATATTTTGACCAGGAGAGATATATGAATGAGCGAATCCTTATTATTGAAGATGATCAGCAGATACTAAAACTACTTCAACGCGGACTCGCCTATGAGGGCTACACCGTGGATACCGCCACGGACGGGCGCATGGGTTTGATCCTGGCCCGCGACCACACACCCGATCTCGTGATTCTTGACTGGATGCTGCCCGGAATGGATGGATTGGAAGTCTGCCATCGATTGCGGACCGGCGGCTCGATCCCCATATTGATGCTGACTGCCAAGGACACCGTCCAGGACCGCATCCAGGGACTGGATGCCGGCGCGGACGATTATATGATCAAGCCGTTCAACCTGGACGAGCTGTTGGCGCGTGTCCGTGCCTTGCTGCGCCGCACTCAGCCGGAGCGCGTGCCTGTGCTTAAGTTTGCCGATCTCACACTGGATACCGGTTCCCGGCAGGCCTCCCGAGGGAATCGCTCCATTTCCCTGACGGCCAAGGAATACGAACTCCTTGAGTTATTCCTTCGCCACCCGAAGCAAGTCCTGACTCGCGAAGTGATCTTCGACCGGGTTTGGGGCTATGATTTCGGCGGGGAGAGCAATGTATTGGAAGTGTATATCCGCTATCTTCGCCAGAAACTGGAAGGCGAAGGTGAGAGCCGCCTGATCCATACCGTGCGCGGCGTCGGATATGTGATGCGGGAAAATCCCTAACGCGAATCAACTGCCCAACATCGCAATCGTAAATCGAAATGTCCCTCCGTCTGCGCCTGACTCTGCTGTACTCGACGCTTATGGGGGCCATTTTGCTTGTCATCAGCGCGGCCGTCACACTGGTCATTACCGCCCTGCTGCTCAACCAGATCGATGAGACACTCGATGCCGCCCAGCAGGTGGTGATCAACAAGATCGAGGTCAAGCAACTGGGACGGATCGAATCGGAGCTCGTACCCACCGATGTGGGCTCGAATGTATACATGCAAATCTGGGGACTTGACGGCGACCTGCAGTCCAACTTCGGGGTCTTGAACCCATTCGAAAAGACTCCTTTTCATGATGCCGGGCTGCGAATAGATCATCCTGCCTTCTACGATCTGACCGGACCGGATTGGCATATCCGCGTGCTAAACATTCCCCTGGTGCAGAACGGCTACAAGGTTGCTACGCTGCAGGTTGCCTCCAAACTGGACGGTGTGGATGCAGCCCGCAAGAGCCTGACGGATATCCTCTCGATCATCTGGATCGTCGCCGTCCTTTTCTCGGGAATGGCGGTCTGGGTGACCATGGGACAGACACTCAAACCGCTGGGAGCCATCACCGAGACCGTGGAACAGATCAACCGCGCCGACGACTTGTCGCGCCGTATTCCTTACAGCGGCCCGGAGGATGATGAGATCGGTTCCATGGTCGGCTCGTTCAACCAGACCCTCGAGCGGCTGGAGGTGCTGTTCACCTCCCAGCAGCGTTTGCTGGCGGATGTCAGCCACGAGCTGCGTACGCCGTTGACCGTCATCAAAGGTAACGTGGATTTGATGCGCCGTATGAAAAGCCTGGATGCCGAGTCGTTAGCCAGTATCGATCAGGAGGCAGGGCGCCTGACCCGTCTGGTGGGCAGCCTCCTGCTCCTTGCGCAGGCCGAATCGGGCAAGCTGGCCCTGATCATGACCAAAATCGAGCTGGATCTGCTCCTGACCGAGGTATTCCAGGAAATGTCTATTCTGGCAGGCGGCAAGGTGCACGTCCATCTGAACGAGATCGACCAGGTTTATGTGAATGGCGACCGCGACCGCCTCAAGCAGGTATTCATCAATCTGGTGGCCAACGCCATCCAATATACGCCGCAAGGCGGGGATGTGTATCTTAGCCTGGAGAAGACCAAAGGCCAGGCGCGCGTCATCGTTCGTGATACCGGGCCGGGCATCCCTGCCGAGGATCTGCCGCACATCTTCGAGCGATTCTATCGGGCAGAGAAATCGCGCACGCGCGGAAAGACCACAGGCTTTGGCCTGGGCCTTTCCATCGCGAACTGGATTGTCGAAAGACACGGGGGAAGGATCGAAGTGGTGTCCCAGGAAGGAAAAGGGACCACCTTTGCCATCTGGCTGCCGTTATTCGGAAATCCCTAACCGGTTGCTTGCCTGACGGCACAGCCCTGCTCCATACCGGCGATACCATTCATCCAGGGTGGGGCTGCTCGTGGCGCCGCTGCGCGCATCCTCATAGATGGGCGATCCAAAACGGACGTAGCGCTGGGTTTCTGAGGTCCACCTTGATTCGCTTCGGGAGATCACACCGATTCCGCCGTTGTAACCGGCCAGGGCGAGACGTGGGCTGCCTCCGCCAGCTTCCAGCGAACGGGACAGATAGCTGGTGCCCCGCAGCGCATTGGTATCCGGGTCGAATGGATTCTCGCCGAAGTGGAAGTGGAAAGGCATCACCTGGAACAAACCGGACGCGCCGGCGCTGGATACGGCGCGCGGGTCGCCGCACGATTCGATCTGCATGACGACCGCCAGCAGGTTGGGGTCCAGGCCTGCCGCGTTGGCCCAGCGGACGATATCCTTCCCCCAGTACTGGATCTCGCGGGTGAAGATAGGGGAAATCCCATTTGCTGATCCTGATGAGTCAGAAGAGGGAAGCTCGAACAGTGACGTGTTCGAACCCTGGGCGGGGGCAATGAGAGCGGAATTCTCCACAACAGGCAAAACCTGGGGGGCGGGTGAGTTGATCGGCAGTGCGGATGTCTGGATCGGGATGTTCAGCGCAAAAGCTGCCAGCAGGCAGCCAATAAAGAGGGCTGCAAGCGGTGGCATCCAGTAGACAGAAAAACAGCCGCTGCCATTTTCAGAGGCCGCGGCTGTTAGCCGTGGTTCATGATCCATGGAGCGAGCGCGGGGCATGGGTTCCTCTCAATTCTAGTTTAAGGACCCGAGCTCGAAATGAGTTCGGATATTAAGTTGTACGGTCTATTCTTTTCGTTACGCGTCGTAGGAGCGGTCACTCCCAGACCGGTCGTTGCTTGGGCCATTGAAGGAAAGATTGTGATAAGTGGGTTCCTGGCGGACAAAAGATGTCTGCTGATTGGCCGGTTTTGGGGCGGGCCGGAACGTGTTCGGTGTGTTTGTGTTCTGTACAGGCCGGTTCAGGCTGGCTGCCGAGCGGATAGCTGGCTGCTGCTGTGTGGCAGCGGGGCGATAGGAAGGCTGCTCGACGGGCCGTGGGCTAGTATAAGGGCGGCGAGAGTCGGAAGCTGTCGTGAACAGACGGTCGCCGGACAGGGAAAAGGTACCGATAATCAGGACACGGACCAGGAGGATCATGGCGGCAACAAAGACCGGCACGATCTTGGTCATGGTCGCGCTGCTGATCACGGCTCCACCTGAAGCACTGGTGTGGTTGACAATGGCAACTGAAACACCCCACCAGGTCAGGATGGCATTGAACGCCGCAGCCAGGAACCAGGCACCAAAGAGATAGTACACTTCCTTGGGTTCATCGGCTCCCTGCTCGGGAGTGAAGATGCGGGCAATGCCTGCAAAATCGATCCCGCAGAAAGCGATGGCAAGGATGGTCGCCCAGCGCATCCCGGCGAAGGTCAGGCCGCCCAGGACATCCAGCAGGGCGAACTGCGTGGTGCTGAAATTGAAAATCTCGAATGCCAGCAAGGCACCGATGATCATCAACCCCCAGGCAGCCCCCCGGTTGAAGCGGCGGCCGCGGAACAAACTTGCCAGACCATCCCCAACGTTTCTACGGTTTGTAGTCATCTCGACCTCCTTTGTCGGATAAAGGACAACTGAGGTCAAATTATAGAACATGTGTTCTATAGTGTCAAGGGAATTGATATTATTCCTTCTTCCTTAACCGATCGGACGTGCATACCCGCTGGTACGTTTCTGTTCAGACCTGCCTTCTCTTTTCAGATATGCGCTGGGCGACCGCGATCTGGGCCGCCAGGCGGGCGTTGTTCAGCAGCAGGGACAGATTTGTCTGCATCGACCGACGATCCGTCAGCCTGCTGACCTGCTCGAGCAGGAAAGGCGTGACGTCCTTGCCGTGGATGTTTTTGTCGTGGGCGGCCTGGATCGCCTTTTGGATATGCGGTTCCATCTCGGCTGCCGGAATGGCATCCGCGGCTGGGACCGGGTTCGCCACGAGGACCGCGCTCTGCAGGCCGGTTGCCCAGTGGGCAGCCGCGAAATTAACGATTTCCTGGGGCGTCGCCAAATTCACGCTGACATCCAGGCCGCTGCTCCGGGAATAAAAGGCCGGGAATTCATCCGTGCCATAACCGACCACCGGCACGCTCATGGTTTCGAGATATTCGAGCGTGGCAGGCAGATCGAGGATGGCCTTCGCACCCGCACAGACCACGATCATTGGAATGGACGCCAGTGCCTGCAGATCGGCTGAGATATCGTACGGCGCTTCCCGGTGCACGCCGCCGATCCCTCCGGTGGCAAACACCTTGATATTTGCGTGCTTGCAGGCCAGCATGGTCCCGGCCACGGTTGTGCCGCCGCTGGCACCATTGACCATTACAGTTGCGAAATCGCGCGGGCCAACCTTGTATGCATCCTTTTCATTGGCCAGACGCTCCATTTCAGCGCCGCTCAGGCCGACATGTAAACTGCCATCGAGAAAGGCGACGGTGGCCGGCGTTGCACCGTTCTCGCGAACGGCCTGCTCCATGTCCTGGGCCAGTTGCAGGTTTTGCGGCCTGGGTAGTCCGTGGGTGATCACTGTGGATTCAAGGGCGACGATCGGCAGAGGAATGCCGGCTGCCCGTTTGACATCGCTGGATCGAATGAGGGATTCAGATATTGACATGGTTGCAATGGGGAAATTTTATTGACGGCCCCGCTGGAGTCGCTGGATGATGCGCTCAATCAACTGGCGGCGGCTCTCGAGCGGGTAACGACTGCGTTCCATTTCAATTAATCGATCTGCATGGACACGGTCTGGCCCAAGCAACTGGGTCAGCTCCTGATAGGCAGCCTCTTCCAGACGGGCTTCTTCCTGTCTGGCTTCTTCCTCCGCATCCGGGGCTCCATTATCCTGACGTACCGTCCCCACCCAGTGCCAGCCCTTATAGCCCAAAATATCGTTGATATTTTGAATGGCTGTGATAATGACCGATGGGGCCGGCTCGCCTTTTGCCTTCAGAAAATCCGCTGCTTCAATTAGCTGCTGCCGGTATCCTTCCAAGAGCCAGTGGGTCGCATCATCATGCTCGTATTTTGAAACCAGGCTCTGGTACTTCGCCAGTGGCACATCCTGGATCAGGGCCATCAATTTCTGGACGGTGGCCTCAACTCTCAACCGTTTCATGAAAGCATTGCTGCCCTTTTCCAGATTTTCGCGGCTCAACGCCCAGGCTTCCATATGCTTTTCAGAAATCTTCTCAATGGGCGTCTTCCATGTGCCGACCCCGATCCAGTGCAGCTCCACGCCGCGCTCATACTGGCTCTTCGAAAACTCCTCCGCAAACTCGCTGAAGAGGTTTTTGATCTTGTAACGGGGAGTGAACTTCGGCGCAGGCTTGATCTCCTGGCCATTTGACGGCTCATCTTCTGCCGAGGGCACCAGCGACCTCAGCTCCTCGGCGATCTCATCTTCATGTTTCTTGACCCGTTCCACTTCAGGTGCACCGATGCTGGCCAGGTACTCGGCCAGTTTATGCTCGTTCATGAACCGGCTCAACCTGCCGCGGATCAGACCCACCATGTTGTTGACCCACGAAAACTCGAAGGTCGACGGATTTGTCAGATCGGGTGTCACCCGGGAGGTTGCCTTGTAGATCAGCCGTTCAACAGCTTTCTTGCTGAAGGGATAGGGATTATCGAGCGTGGGTTTTTGGCCATCTCGGTGCACGCTGAACATAAAGCGGACATCCGTTGCCGTGATCGGGATCCCGTCCAGGCTGCGGCTTTTTACCACCGCAGCTTTGCCATCCTCTTCGCGCAGTACGATAAAGTGGTCGCGCAAATCGATCGCCTGCCGGAAGCGCTCGAACCCATCCAGCCTGGCCCGACCGCCGGGTTCCTTGCCTGTGGGCCCGATGACGCGGGTTGTCCCATCGGGTTCTTCAAACAGGGCAACCGAGTCGATATCGACGATGACTTTTCCTGGCCCGCCGATCAAATAAGTGGGGGATGTCCGGTGTTCATCATAGATATCTCCCTGGGTGATGCGGATGGTTTCATTGCTGCCGAGGAGAGCCACGGCACTCACAAACTGGCGTGCAACACCAACATCCTCCAGCTCGAATATGTCCGCCAGATAGTTGGCAGCCGTCTGCAGGGCGATGAAGAAAGGTGCCATGAAAATGGGCAGATATTGGATGATACGCGGATCGGTGAAGACCCGGATGAGGAAGTTGAGGAATTCGGCAATCGGGTTGCCCGGGTAGTTGGCCGCAAACGCCGGATTGAACAAATAGAGGAAGATATTCTGCAGATGGCCCGCCCACTCGTTCAGCGGATAGTAGATCAGGCTGACCAGGAAGCCGCTCAGGACGAATAAGAAAAGCAGATATTGCAGACGGGAGGACGCGGCATTGGGCCGCAGGTCGAAGATCCGGTTGATCAGGGCGTCGCGCAAACGATAGAAGAGCTCGCCGAAGATTTCCTGTTCCTTTCGAAGGGCATTTTCCTCCTGGTAGGAAGGAGGCGAGGAGGAAGCAACGATTCTCATTTGCCGTTCTCCTCCACCCAGCGGATCAATTCCTCGATCTCCTGCAACTCGGTGATCATACGGCGGCGCAACTGGTCGCTGTGCTCTCCGCTGCGGATCATGGCCCGCGATCGCAGCAGGAGTGTTTTGAGAATACCCTTGACCTCGGGTTTCCCCTTCCTGGCCTGCTCATTGATCTCGCGGCTGAGCAGTGTTGCATAATTGATATGGGCCCGTTCCTGGGCGCTGATCTCGATCACATTCCGTTTGCGGTCCAGCTGATCGCTTTCCGCTCTGGCTGTCTTCAGCCAGCTCGTGGAAAATTGTTTGATCAGCTGGTCCTCCAGGGAGGGGTCCATCCGGATATTGCTAATGCTCACAGCCGATACTTTCAACCCTCGTTCTTCCAGGAGTTTAAATTCCTCGCTGTCGACCTTCCCCTCGCCGCGTTGCCCTGCATCGCCTAAGACATCCACCTGCGGTTGGGTCAAGCGTGCCGTGACCATCTCGTTGATCACCTGGAGGGCGGTTTTTTTGACGGGTTCCTCGCTTCCGTTTCCAGGGGAAGTGACCGGGCCAGGTGCAGGCGGTGTAACCGGCTGACTGGTGTCATTTTCCAGGTACTTGATGGCCCGATCCATGAGCTTGTTGATCTCACGCAGCATACTTGCCAGGCCGCTCTGCATGGTCCTGCGGTTGGGATCGATCGCGATGGGTCGGCTGAGTGGGTCGATGTCCTCCTCCGCAGGCTGTGTGAGCGGGGGCGGCGGGGGCGGGACATCCTGCCCTGCGGCAAAAAGTTCATCCAGGGTAAATTTTGCGGCATATTCGCGCCAGACGTCCACAGCCAGGGAGGCCGGCAGCTCATTCCAGGCGATACGATGACTGACCGAGTCTGGCTCCACATTTGGATTGATCCCCTGTCCGAGGATGGCCTTGCGGATCGCATCCTGGTCCTTCTTTTCGTTTTCCCGGGCTCTCTTGGTGATACCCGTCCGGTACCCAAAGCGCGAGCCGGGTTCATTGTCAATGGGGAAGCCGGTATCCACCCGAAAGATCACAGAGATATTCGGTATCACTTCGATCCCATCCCGGGTCAGCGCGCTGACCATTTTGCGGCGGTCCTGGATCTGCCTCCACTCCTCATCGGGCTGGCCTTCCTTTTTTTCACCGAAGGGTCTGTCGTTATCCCTTGGCCCCAGGGCTTGAACCTGGGTATGAAGATCAAGTGTGCCGGCAATATACTCGCCTCTCTCGATAAAGTGCACACCGGGACCGAGGGTCTGTTTGATGGCCACAGCTGTACGTGTGACCGCAGCGCTGGCCGAATCCAACCAGACCACGCCCGGTCCCTTTTTCAAGCGTTCGCCTGAATGCTCCTTGATCACACCGTTTTCGATGAACAGGGCCGGCCCATGACCGCCGGAGAAGTGACTGCGCAGGCGGTCGAAGATCTTCTGGCGGTCACGGAAGGTTTTGACAGGCAGGACGAATTGGGCGAAAAAAGCCATCCAAAGGAAGAAGAATAGCGGAAAAACACACAAAAGATCGAACAGCAGATCGGTCAGGTTCGCTCGCCAGCCCCCCATACGGTAGATCTGCGCACCGTACATCAGCAGCAGGAATGCCAGCCAGCCGGCTATGTAGAACCAGGGTCGCCTGTAGAACGGTCTCTCGTCCATCTGCTTGAATTTTATATCATTAATGGTTAAACCGCCATTGA
>DATAKV010000508.1:0-2173 GCA_036261375.1 Anaerolineales bacterium | reverse complement strand
GGCTGCCAGTGCGTATGCCAATCTGCAAAACGAGCGGTCGATCAACGGACCGTTCGATCCTGTCAGCCGAGAGGTGTATGATTACATACAGGGAGAAACACCGGCCGACAGCGTGTTCGTGTTCTTCAAACCGCGGGCCATGCGTTTGATGACCGGACATGATTCCCTGATGATCACGGAATGTGAGCGCATTCTCAAGGGCGATTATCTTGTGCTGAGCCGGAAGGTTGGGGAGAATAACCAGATCCCGCCGGAGCAGATCGATTCCTGCAACCTGCCCTTGAACGAGGTTCTCCGGAACAACCGGTTCCTTGTCTATGAAATACAAAAGTAAGGGTTGAATCCCGGCGGAAAACTCAGTACACTGTCTGCATGACAACCGGCCCGCTTCGCGACCTGGACATTTCGCAGGACCAGCTGAAGAGTCTTGTCGAGCTGAGCGTGACGCTTAATTCGACACTCGACCTGGATGACCTGCTGCAGCTGATTACAACCACGGCGGCCGAACTGTTGGAGTGCGAAGCCGCCTCGATCCTGCTCTACGATGAGCGCAAGCCGCGCCTGTACTTTGCCGCCGCCACCGGTTCAGACCCGGCCCGGCTGGCGGAGGTGCCGGTGCCGATCGACAACAGCCTGGCGGGTACGATCTTTCGTACCAACCAGTACCTGATCCTAAACAACGCGGAGGATGACCCGCGTCACTATTCCCTTGTCTCGGATCATCTCCAATTCACTGTGAGGAACCTGCTCGGCGTGCCCATGTCCATCAAGGACCGGACGGTCGGGGTGCTCGAAGCGGTCAACAAGCGCGGCGGCGTTTTTGAGGAGCGCGATGCTACACTGCTGTCGGTCCTGGCGGCGCATGCGGCCATCGCCATCGATAATGCCCGTCTCCTGCAGACCACCAAAAAGGCGCTCCAGCAGGTGAAGGACTCCGACCGGCTCAAGAGTACGTTTCTCTCCCTGGCCTCCCACGAGCTGCGGACGCCGCTTGGGATCATCATTGGTTATTCCACGTTTCTAAAGGAGGATTCCAAGGGGGAAAAATCGGTTCATGCCAGCCAGGTCCTGGCCGCGGCCCGGCAGATGCGCTCGATCCTGGACGAGATGAACAACCTGGCCATGCTGAAATCGGACGAGATGATCCTCAAGCCGCAGAAGGTTCCCATCCAGGATATGCTGACATCGGCATGCGAAGGCATCAAAGATTTGGCCCACACGCATGACCAGACGCTGGTGACGGCTTTCTCGAATGAGCCTCTTTATGTACGAGTGGATGTCAACAAGATGACCCTGGCATTCACCAACCTTCTTAACAATGCCCTGCGCTTTTCGCCTGCGGGTACCGATATTACCGTGGGGGCCATCCGTGACGATCATCAGGTGCTGATCTGGGTGCAGGACCGTGGGCGCGGTATACCCGTGGACCAGCTTCAGCGAATCTTCGAGGAGTTCTACCAGATCGAATCCCCCGACAAGCGCTCGTATGGCGGCCTGGGGATTGGTCTGACCCTCGCCAGGGGATTGATCGAAGCGCAGGGCGGCAGGATCTGGGCCGAGTCGGATGGACCGGGAGCCGGGTCGACGTTCAAGGTTCTGCTGCCGGTCGTGCCATTAAAACCGTAGGGTACGGCGGCGGCCGTACCCTACGGTTTTAATGTAAATATTATCCCAAATGCATCGGCATGATGACGTGCAGGAACTGGTCGTCGCCGACAGGTTTGACCACACCGGGCGCGTTCGGCGCGGAGGTCTCCAGGGCCACGTTCGGGGTGCGGATGACCTCCAGCGCTTCACGTAAAAACTTCACATTGAAGGCGATCAGTAGGCCCCCGCCGTCCACGGTGGCTTCGACGATGGTTTCGTTCTTGCCGGTCTCCTCGGAGGTGGCGGAGATCTCTACTTCGCTGGGCTGCAGCTCGCCCTGGGCAGATTTGATGTTGAAGCGCGCCACATTCGAGCCCTCGCGGGCGAAGATCTCAGCCTGTTTGCAGGCTTTGAGCAGGGAGGAGGTCGAGACCAGGGTCCGTGATTTGTACGAGCGCGGGATGATCTGCTGGTAGTCGGGGAAGGTCCCGTCGATCAGCTGCGAGACCACTTCCACATCCTTGACGCGGAAGACAACCTGGCCGCGTCCCTTGGGAAGGACCATATAGATCGGCTCATCCCCTTC
>DATAKV010000493.1:0-10636 GCA_036261375.1 Anaerolineales bacterium | reverse complement strand
AACACTCCCAATTTCAATAACTTCACGCCGGTCCCCTCGCCGACATCCAATCCCGATACAGTCACAACTTCCATTCCCTCTCCGTCCTCGGGAGACCAGCCGACAGGCCGGATCGTCTTCACCTGCCAGGTCTTCAAGGTTCAGGCCATGAACCAGGTCTGTATCATGAACGCCGATGGGAGCGGATACCGGCGGCTCACCACAACAGATAATGTCCAGCACTTTTACCCATCCCTATCGCCGGATGGGAGGAGCGTTCTGTATGCCGCCTTCCGGGAACAGAATGTCTACGAGATCTACCGCCTCGAGCTGGCAGATGGCAGCGTGGACCGCCTGACGAACCGGGTTGGAATCGCCACCTCTCCCGAGTATTCACCTGATGGGGATACCATCCTGTTCACCCGCGGCAACCCTCGCAACAATACATTCCAGATCTGGGTCATGGATGCCAATGGCGACAACGCCGGAAATATTCCCATGATCACCGGCTGGGACCCGACCTGGTCGCCGGATGGCAGACGGATCCTGTTTGCCTCCGACCGCGACGGGTCCACACAGCTGTACACCATGAACCGGGAAGGCCGGCAGCTGACCCGGGTGACGAGTCTGGCCTCCATCCGCGGCCGCAGCGACTGGTCGCCGGATGGGCAGTTCATCGTCACCTATTCCGGTGAGCCGTGGAACCGTGAAGTCTATATCCTGAACGCCGACGGGTCGAACGTGCGCCAGCTGACCCCCGGCGGTGGCAACAGCCAGGGCCCGTCATTCTCCCCGGATGGGCAGTGGGTAGCCTTCACCGCTTACTTTGATAAGTATGGGGACGATCACGGCTGTGAGATCTACATCATCCGCACCGACGGTACCGACCTGCGCCGCCTGACCAACAACGATTACTGCGATTACCAGCCGCGCTGGGGACCCTGATCACCATTATTCACAATTAAAAACAAACAGCTCACACGATCGTGTGAGCTGTTCCTTATCGAGTAAAGCTCTTACGCCCAGCCCTGACCTCTGATGAAGTTGGTCACAAGGGGGATGTTAACCATCTGTCCCTGGTACGCCTGGTATGCCCAGTACAGGAAAACCAGCCAGAGCACCGGAACGCACAGGCCGCCAAAACCAATGGTCACAGTTGTTAGAATGGTCGCAACGATCCAGAAGGCAATACTTGCCGCAATGGACTGTACCGCGTGGAACTTAATAAACGGCCTGGATTTTTTGTCTTCCATCAACAGCACAATGATGCCAACAATCGGTGCAAATACGTAGCTCAATGCACCCCAGAGTTTGTCATCGCTTGTAACATCCATCATAGGTTGATTTTCCATGAGTTCCTCCGAAATGAGTCAGGGTTGGGGATTTGCGTTATTGTACAACCATTCAAACCAAAACGCAAACGCATTTGGAAATTGCAATACTGGTACAATGCCCGCATGACCAGCACATTGACTGTGCGCAGTGCAAGCGTCGTTTTCATGGGCTCTCCCGATTTCTCACTGCCAACCCTGCGTGCCCTGGCGAACTCGTACAACGTAGCTGGCGTTGTCACCCAGCCGGACCGCGCTTCAGGCCGCGGCCGCGAGCTCAAGGCGCCGGCGGTCAAAACGCTTGCCCTCGAACTGGGTATCCCCGTGATCCAGCCGGAAAAACTGCGCCAGCCGGAAGCCATGGAGCAGCTCCGCCTCTGGAACCCGGACCTGATCGTGGTGGCGGCGTTCGGCCAGATCCTGCGCAAGGAGGTGCTTGACCTTCCACGCCATGGATGTATCAATGTCCATGCCTCGCTGTTGCCGCGCTGGCGGGGAGCAGCGCCGATCAATGCCGCCATCCTGCACGGGGATGAGCAGACCGGGGTCACCATTATGCAAATGGACGTGGGACTGGATACCGGTCCAATGCTGAGCCAACGGTCCATCCGCCTCGGGCCGGACGATACGGCCGGATCGGTTTTCGAAAAGCTGTCCCAGCTCGGTGCGGATCTCCTGCTCGAGACCCTGCCCGATTATCTCGCCGGAAAGCTGACGCCCATCCCGCAGCCCGAAGAGGGCGTGACCTATGCGCCGATGCTCAAAAAAGAAGAAGGGCGATTGGATTTTCACCAGCCGGCCGAAGATCTGGAGCGTCGCGTGCGTGCCTTCAATCCCTGGCCGGGCGCCTTCATGAATCTCGACGGGATGCCCCTGAAAGTCCACCGGGCGCGGGTGGAGGCGGGGGATGCAGAAACGGGGCAGAGGCTGATCGTTCAGGACCGGCCCGCAGTCGGCGCGCAAGCCGGGATCCTCGTCCTGGAGGAAGTGCAGCCGGCGGGGAAAAAGACGATGAGCGGAAAGGCATTCCTGGCAGGTGGACGGAACTGGTGAGGAGGTAACGTTTCAGCTCTGTGACCTCAGCTGCCGACTGTCACAGGAATGCGAATGAAGTTATACTCAGGTTGGGAGAAGCCAGTCACTCAGATCGAGAATTGGGTCGAACATTAACGCCTGGCTGTAGCATGGACAACTATGAATCGCAATGAAATCCTTTCATCCCTGCAGGAGGATCCGCACATCTCGGTGCTGATCGTCGGCGGGGGCATCAATGGTATCGGTACATTTCGCGATCTTGCACTGAACGGCGTGGATGTCCTGCTCGTGGAGCGGGGTGATTTTTGTTCGGGTGCGAGCGCGGCGTCGTCGCACATGGCCCACGGCGGCATCCGCTACCTGGAGAACGGCGAGTTCCGCCTGGTGCGGGAGGCCGTGCAGGAGCGCAACCGTCTGATCCAGAACGCGCCTCATCTTGTCAGACCGCTGCCAACGGTCATCCCGATCTTCAAGCGATTCTCCGGCCTGCTGAATGCGCCGCTCAAATTCCTGAAAATGCTGGACAGACCTTCCGAGCGCGGCTCGGTGATCATCAAGCTGGGGCTGATGATGTATGATGCTTATACCAGCGCACAGGGCGGACAGCGTGTCGTTCCAAAGCACCAGTTCCTCTCACGCAAAAAGTCCCTCGAGAAGTGGGCCATTTTGAATCCGGAGATCATTAACGCCGCCGTCTATTACGATGGAGCAATCCTCCAGCCCGAGCGGCTTGGGGTCGAAGCCCTGCTCGACGCGCAGGCCGAGAACCCGAACGCCCGCGCCCTAAATTATGTCAGCATGATCGGGGGCAGTGAAGATACCATCATCCTCCGCGATGATGTCACCGACGATACATACGATGTGAAGCCGAAGCTGGTCATCAACGCCGCCGGCCCGTGGATCGATTTTACGAACCGCAAGCTGGGCCTCTCGAGCGGGTATATCGGCGGGACCAAAGGCTCCCATCTTGTCATCCGCCATGAGGAATTGCGAAAGATCATTGGCGACCATGAATTCTTTTTCGAGAATAAAGATGGGCGCATTGTGCTGATCTTTCCATTGTACGACCATGTGCTGATCGGGACATCTGACATCCCGGTGGACAATCCCGATGAAGTACGCTGCACCGACGAGGAGATCGATTACTTTCTGGAGATGGTCCGGCGTGTCTTCCCGAGCGTGGAGCTGACTCCAGACAACATTGTTTTCCAGTTCTCGGGCGTTCGGCCGCTGCCGCGCTCGGGGGCCAGGTCGGCCGGCCAGATCTCGCGCGATCACAGCATCGAAGTGTTAAGCGGCGACTGGACCAATCTGCGTTTCCCGGTCTATTCGCTGGTTGGCGGCAAATGGACTTCCTTCCGTGCCTTTTCCGAACAGGTCACAGACAAGGCGCTGGGCTACCTGGGCTTGAAGCGCCAGAAGGATACCCGCTCCCTGCCGATCGGCGGTGGGCGCGGCTACCCTCGCGATGCTGCGGAGGTGCGGCGCCAGATCGAAAGCCTTTCTGCCTGGACGGGAGTTTCGCGCGAGCGCCTCAAGACCCTGTTCGAGCGCTACGGCTCCCGCGCCGAAGCCGTTGCAACGTTCATGAACGGCGGCACGGACCAGATCCTGACCACATTGCCAGACTACACACGTCGTGAACTTAATTTCCTGATCCAGCATGAGAAGATCCTGCACCTCGACGACTTCCTGCTGAGGCGGTCCATGCTGGCGATGCTGGGCCGTGTGAGGCGTGAAACGATCGAGGAGCTGGCCGATCTATTTGCCAATTTCCTCGGCTGGAACGCAGAGCAGCGCGATGTTGAGGTGACGCGCACCCTGTCCATTCTGGCAGAAAAACACGGGGTCCGCCTGTAAAGCGGACCCTTTTTCCTGCATAGACATCCTGTAAAAGCGAAAGCCTCAGTCCAAAAGGATGCGTGGAGGGGCGTGGTAGAATTATTTTAATGTCCCGGAAGAAAAGTGAAATTACTGTCGATCTGGTCATACCGGTTTTTAATGAGGCGGGGGTCATCGAAAAGACATATGCAGCCGTTCGGGAAGTCATTCAGCCGCTTCCATACCTCTTTCATATTTTCTTTGTGGACGACGGTTCCACAGATGGGACAACCAGCTCGCTGGCCGCGCTGGCCCGTCAGGATCCATGCATTACGGTCTTGACCCTGGCCCGCAACTTTGGCCACCAGGCCGCGTTGACCGCCGGGTTGGATGCCTCCCGGGGAGATTTTGTCATCACGATGGACGGCGATGGACAGCACCCGCCGCCCATGATCCCGCAGATGATCGAGCTCTATGAGCAGGGCTATGATATCGTCCAGGCGCAGCGCATCGAAGAGCAGGGATCCTTTTCCCTCAAGCAGGCCACCTCCGCCGGATTTTATGCATTGATCAACCGCATCAGTGGCACACAAATGACACCCGGAGCCGCGGACTTTCGCGGCATCAGCCGCCAGGTGGTGGAGGCGCTCAAGTCCATGCCCGAGTATCACCGCTTCCTGCGCGGGATGATCGCCTGGGTCGGTTATCACAGTGCCATCCTGCCTTACCAGGAGACCGAGCGATTCGCCGGGACGTCAAAGTATTCCCCGGCCAAGATGCTCCGTCTTGCCCTGGATGCAGTGTTTTCCTTTTCGCTCGTGCCTCTCTATATCGGGCTGAGCGCCGGCGGTATTTTCTTCTGCCTGGCTGCCCTCGAGATGATCTATGTGCTGTCGTTCTGGGTCACCGGCCGGACGTCGAACCTGGCGCCAGGCTGGAGCTCGCTCATGTTCGTGATCCTGATCGTCAGTGGGATGATCATGGTGCTGCTCGGGTTCATCGGCATTTATGTCGGTTACATTTTCCAGGAAGTCAAACGCAGGCCTGTGTACTTATTGAAGGAAGATGAATCGTGAGCGACAAACCTGTTTATCGATTTGTATTTTTACGCCACGCCGAATCGGTCGGGAACGTGGAATCGCGCTGGCAGGGCCAGTCCGATTACCCGCTGACCGAGAAGGGACGCGCCCAGGCCCGCGCCCTCTCCGAGCGCTGGAAAAAGGAGGATGTCAAGTTCGACCTGGTCATCACCAGTACCCTTGAGCGCGCCCAGGAGACTGCCCGGATCGCCACCTCCTACCTGGATGGCGTCAAGATCGAATTCAATCCGATCCTGATGGAGCGGCACATTGGCGAGATGGAAGGCATGACCATGGAAGAGGTGTTGAGGCTTCCGCAGCCGCCTTACACCACGCCATACAGCTTCATCGGCGGAGAGGGTGAGGGGGATTGGGCCCTGTTCCTGCGTGCCGGGCAGGCCCTGCAGGAATTCCTGCGCAAGCCGCCGGGAAAATACCTGGTGGTCTCGCATGGCGGGTTCCTGAACCAGTTGATGCATGCTGTGGTCGGGATTGCCCCGCACGTCGATCCTTCCGGGGTCCGCTTCCGTTTTGAGAACACCTCCTTTGCACGGGTGGTTTACTATCCTCACCAGCACCGCTGGCTGATCGATACCCTCAACGACCGCGCCCACCTGAAAAACCTGAAATACGAGTGAGTCCATGGCCTTATCTGAAGAGAGTGTGAACGGCAAACTCAAGGTCCTGACCTTTGGCGCGGGCGCAATCGGAACGTACATCGGCGGCAGCCTGGCGCTGGCCGGGCACACGGTGGTCTTTATCGAGCAGCCGGCCATTGCCGAGGAGCTGCGCTCACGCGGCCTGCGTCTCGACCTCACCCTGGATCCGCGGCGCCAGACCAACGAAGCCTCCCGCATCAACCCTCCCGCCTTCCAGATCGTCTCCTCGCTGGACGATGCGTTCCGCTACGGACCCTTCGACGTGGCCCTATTCGCCTTAAAATCCTTCGACACCCGCCCCGCGCTGGATGGGATCAAACCCTATGCCGACAGGATGCCGCCGGTGCTCTGCCTTTCGAACGGCGTCTCGAACGAACCGGCCATTGCCGAAGCCCTGGGCAGCGACAAGGTGATCTACGGCACGGTGACCAGCGCCATTGGCCGCCGCGGTGCGGGGGATATCGTCCTGGAACGGCTGCGCGGCATGGGCGTAGCCAGGGGACACCCGCTCTCCGAGAGGCTGAACCGCGCTCTCGACAAGGCTTTCCTTCATTCGAAATTATTCGATGACGCGGCCAGCATGAAATGGTCCAAGATGCTGACCAACCTGCTGGCAAATCCCACCTCGGCCATCCTGAATATGACTGCCAGCGAAGTGTTCGCCAACCGGGATCTGTACAAGCTCGAGATCGAAATGCTGCGCGAATGCCTGGCCGTTATGAAAGCCCAGAGTATCGAGGTCGTGGACCTGCCGGGTACGCCGGTCAGGGCGCTGGCCTTCGCGACCCGACTGCCGCTGTGGCTGTCGAAGCCGCTGTTGTCACGTGCAGCGGGCGCGGGACGCGGGGCGAAGATGCCCTCCTTCCACATCGACCTGCACATGGGACGCGGCAAGAGCGAAGTGGAATACCTGCACGGCGAAGTGGTACGCGCCGGCGAGAAATGCAGCGTGCCCACGCCGGTAAATAAAGTGCTGACCGAAACCCTGATGGCACTGACCCGGAAAGAGATCCCGCTCGAAGAATTTTCACGCAGGCCGGAAAACCTCCTGGAAAGGGTACGTAGGGCAGGCTTGTAGCCTGCCATTTTCTTTCGGGCTATTCCTCTTGAGCTGTCTTGCGGCAAGCCCGACCTACAGGTTTGGAAAAATGGTATGACCGAAACGATCCGTCTTGTCTCTCCACGATCATCTGTTGAGATCCATCTCCCCGATGAGCGCGTTCTCTCAGGTCCGCGCGGTGCGAAGGTCGAGGACTTCCTCAAAGCACTGGAACTCCCGACCCAGCCGGTGGCTGCCATCGTCAACGGCGACCTGCGCGAGCTGACCTTCCCCATTGAGATGGACTCACGCGTCACCCCGGTGACCATGTCCATGCCGGACGGAGCGCGCATCTATCGCCGCTCGCTGACGTTCCTGCTCGAGATGGCGTTCACCGACCTGTATCCCGATGCGGATCTCTACGTGGACCATTCCGTTGCATCGGGCGGGTACTACTGCCAGGTCACAAGAAGACTCCCCTTATCCGACTCGGAGCTCGAGTCCCTGAAAAAGCACATGCGGGATCTGGTCGACTCGGATCAACCGTTCGTGCGCAGGATGGTTCCCCTGCAGGAGGCGATCGATTATTTCGTCGAGCGCGGCTACCATGACAAGGTCAACCTGCTCAAGCATAGAAAGAAGACGTACCTGACCGTATATCAGCTCGGCGAGCGGATGGGCTACCACCACGGGTATATGGTCCCGTCTACGGGCTACCTGCGCTGGTTCGACCTGGTCAACGTGGAGGCTGGTTTTACCCTGCGCTACCCGCGCCGCCATAAGCCCGACGAGCTGCTGCCGATGCCCGAATATCCGAAACTGCTGGGCGCGTTCCTGCAGTACGGGGACTGGCTGGCCAAACTGGGGATCGACAACGTCGGCTCGCTTAATGACGCGATCGAAGGCGGGCGCGGCGACCAGATCGTCCTGGTATCGGAGGCGTTCCATGAGAACAACCTGGCGCGCATCGCCAACCAGATCGGAGAACAGCTCGACCGCTCGCGCATCATCCTGATCGCCGGTCCTTCGTCGGCGGGGAAGACAACCACCTCCCGCCGCCTGACCGTCCAATTGCTGGCCCTGGGGATCTCTCCGTTCCCCCTGGAGCTCGATAACTACTTCCTCGACCGCGACAAGACCCCGCTGGCTGCGGATGGCAAACCGGATTTTGAATCCATCGACGCACTCGATCTGCCCCTGCTGGCAGAGCATTTGCAGTTACTGGTCAAAGGACAGGAAGTTCTCTTGCCGCGCTACAACTTCAAGACCGGCAGGCGCGAGGATGGGGAGGTGATCCGCCTGAAGGACGGCCAGCCAATCATCCTGGAGGGCATCCACGGTATGGACCCGCGCCTCATCCCGGCCAGTATCAGCGGCGAGGCCTTCCGCATCTACGTCTCGGCGCTCACCCAGCTCAACCTGGACCGCCACAACCGCGTTTCTACAACGGATACGCGTCTCATCCGCCGCATCGTCCGAGATGCCCGTGAGCGCGGCTACAGCGCCGCCCAGACCATCGACCGCTGGGAGTCGGTCCGGCGCGGCGAAAAGCGCCACATCTTCCCCTTCCAGGAAAACGCAGACGTGATGTTCAACTCTGCCCTGGCCTATGATCTGGCCGCGCTCAAACCCTATGCCGAGCCCCTCCTGCGCCAGGTCCCGCACGGCACGCCCGAATACATCGAAGCCAAGCGCCTGCTGGCCTTTTTAGAATGGTTCCTGCCGCTGGATATTTCGCTGGTCCCGCAGACCTCCATTGTGCGTGAGTTTTTGGGAGGATCGATCCTGAAGAACTTCACGATCTGGAAGGAACGCGAGCCGGTGAAGTAGGTTTTAGGATCCATCCGGATTCCCTCTTGCATGAGATAGGTCGACGCGCCACGTCCAGGCCGTCCGGTGGATTCTTTGTTAGGTGCGGTTGCTGCCAGCTTCCCAGCTCTCGATCCCCCCTGGAATAATATCAAACATTGGGTGCGCTTCTGGCTCGATGATTGCTGCAACGGCCTCATACCTGCTCCAGTCTCGCTGTTTCAGCTTCTTCTTCAAGTGCGCCCATTCATACATAAGTTGCCCCTGTGTGCTCACCATCCGTGCTGCCTGCTCGTCCGCCTGTATTTTGTCCCTATCGAAGCGATAGCCTCTTGACGCCGCCTCCCGGTAGACAAATTGCAAGTATGTCGCTACAGCTGCTGTAGGGTCTGAATAAGCTTTGAACCGTATCAGTTGGGGGTGATTCCGGTAGCCCACTGTTTGACTTCGAATGACCTTCTGAGCGAGCAGAGCTTCCCTCCAAAGTGCCAACAAACCTTTGGTGTCGAGGTACTTTGGATGAAGTGTCCACAGTCTCACAGGGTTATTATAGCTGAACGTGAAGCAGCACCAGCTAGGGTGATCTATAACCTCAATGCAAATGCAGAGCATTGAACGGCTCGCGGCCTGCCGAGGCGAGAGGGCCTGCGTAGCCCGCCCCGGTCCGTAGTAGACATCGTGCCCACAGGGGATCCCACGAGGCGGGGCTGGTGGGTGAGACGAGATAATGCCGTTTGACGGAACAGGCTTGAACCAAAGAGAACCCTTGAAAGCGCGGCGCGTACCCAAAGCCGCATTGTTGGGCGCAGGTTAGGATACCTGTACCACCAAACTGTGATATTTATTCTTTCTATTGGCTTTCGTCGTTATCACCATTATTCCTGCATTGAGGGTCATCTCCATCTGTAAAGCCATCATTGTCATTATCTATTCCGTCCTTACAAGCTCTGTGAGGAGGATCAACTGTTGTAGGTGGCTGGGTAGGCGGAGGGTCGGTAGGGTCGGTAGGAGGATCCGTTGGAGGTGGTTGGGTAGGCGGAGGGTCGGTAGGAGGATTCGTTGGAGGTGGTCTGGTAGCCACTGGTGAAGGGTTCGTTGGCTGGGGAAGGCGGGTGCTCAGTGACACTGATGTTGGTTCCCCTCCTTGCTTCATTTTCGTTTGAGTGGGTGATATAGGGGTTACTGCCTGGGTAGCATATCGAGAAGAAGTGATCGGGATCGAAGCAGTCTCTCCGGTAAACGTTCCCCATTGATCTGCCACCCAACAATCCACCACAGTGTCTGGGGAAATGCGCCACCAGGTGCTCTCCTGGTCCCTGCCAATCACAGCAACACTTTCGCCAGCATGCAGGACCAGCACGAAATCGTACTCTACCCCGGGTCCGGTATAGCAATTCGCTTCCCTGGTCAACGTAAAATAGGGGCCGGAAGTTATAGGAATGAGGACGGAGGGCGAGTGTGGGGAGGCAGTTGGGCTTACATGGCCTGGGATTGCGGTCGCTGTGGCTACAATGATTACCTCGCCTGAGGAAAAAGGGCTGCAAGCTGAAGCGATAAACAGAAACCCTGCTATGACTAAAAGTTTTCTCTGGATCATGGTTTTACCCTTCCAAGCTTATCATTAAGAACAAAACGATTCAGTCGTTCTACATCTTTGTACCATGACGCCGGCTTTGGTACGAAGCTACTATGTTCCAAGTCTACTTGGTTAACGGTTGACATCCAGGATCTGTGATATGTAGTCGTCAATTCTACTGCACTCTTTATAAGACTTTCCCATGATCCTATAGGTCTTCCTAGTCATACTATTTTCGCGGGTCGGAGGAAAAGAGATGCACGGCCACATCGCCATAGTGGAGCACAAGCCAATCTTCTTGGAATTGT
>DATAKV010000483.1:0-2775 GCA_036261375.1 Anaerolineales bacterium | reverse complement strand
ATCCGTGGCTTTGCCGCCCATCCCCCAGGCGGAGTCGAGAGCGCGGATGGTGCTGTTTAGTTGAAAACTCGATAGCTTGAGAGTGAAGTCGATCCCGGTGTTAGGGGTTAACGTGATGATCATGGAACGTCTGAATCGCCTCGCGTAATCTGGCTTGCATGGTTTCCGGATCCAGCGGTCCGCCTTCAGGCAGCAGACGACTCATCAAAATACAATAGGCGTTGGTATCGATGCGTTCCGTCAGGTCGAAGGCAGCATCGAGGTCTTTGCCGACCACGAACAATCCATGCCAGGGCGCGATCACGGCTGTGGCGTACCTGCGGATGGCTTCGTCTTTGCCGCGCAGTTGTTCCACGATCGCATCGGCCAGCTTTTCTGAATGCGCGGGCGCGAACCTTGTCACCGGGATCGTGTCGAACTTGAGCGTGGCTTCCAGAACTGGCTCGATAGGCTGTCCCGAGGCGACAAAGACCATCACGTTGCGGGCGTGGGAGTGGAGAACGGCTTTGGCATCCGGGAATTCGTGATAGATGCGGAAATGCACTTTCGATTCGCGCGAGACATCTCCATCACCTTCCAGCTTGTTACCGAGCATGTCGCTGACAAGTACTTGATTCGGCTGGAGCTGCCAGTGACGGCGGCTGCCGCTGTAGCGTGGCGTGATACAAACCGAGTCAGCATCCACGCGGACGCTGATGTTGCCACCCGCGGCATCCGTCAAATGACGCTCGAAGACCAGGCGTCCGGTTTCGGCAATCTTCTTCCGGGTTTGGGAAAGCAGCTCCGCTTGCGCTGTCTCTCCGTTTTGGCGATGCGCGGTCGACGCGGTCCGGCCATCTGAGGCTCGTTCCGCTTCGATCTGGGAAATGATCTCCAGACGCGAGGCGTGCCGTCCGCCTTCGAACTCGGCCTCCAGCCAGGACTTGACGATCATCCGGGCCAGTTCGGGGCCGATGACCCGCGCGCCCAGCGCCAGCACATTTGTGTTGTTATGCTGGCGCGAGAGCATCGCCGAATATGGCTCGCTGCAAACCACGGCGCGGATGCCCTTGACCTTGTTGGCCGTGATGGACATACCGACGCCTGTGCCGCAGACCAGGATTCCCAGGTCGGCCCGGCCTGATGAAATGGCCGAGGTGACATCGCGTGCGAAGAGTGGATAGTCCGTCCGGTCGGAGGAATGCGCGCCGAAGTCCTGGTATGGATATCCCAGCTCGCCCAGAACCTTCTTGATCTCTTCCTTCAGCGGTAACCCGACGTGGTCACTTCCCATCGCGATCCGCTTGACTGCATTTGTTTGATTATTCATACAATTCGATCTCCCTATCTCATTCCATTGCGTTCTTCACATCTTTGTTTGGCCCACAGGGCAGCGCCGATCAAGCCGCCATTAATTCCTAATTCGGCCATCACAAATTCTACCTTCTGCAGCGGAATCACATGGACGCGCTCGTTCACGGTCTGCACGATCGGCCGCAATAACAGGTCGCCTGCGCTGCTGACACCGCCGCTAAAGATGACGCGCTGCGGACTGATAACCCCCAGGATATTTCCCACGGCGATGCCCAGGTATTTCCCGGCTCGCTGCAGGATGCCCTGCGCGATCGGATCACCATCTAGCGCAGCCTGCACGATGACCCCCGCATCGATGCGATTCAAGTCGTGATTGACGAGCTCGCCGATCTTCGTGGTGTGGCCGTGCATCACTTCCTTCACACCCATGGCGGCGATCGCCGGGCCGGAGGCGTACAGCTCTAGGCAGCCCTTGCCGCCACAGCCACAGGGAAGCCCCTCTGGCTCTACAACATGGTGGCCAAATTCGCCGGCCGTGCCCCCAATGCCAAGGTGGAATTGGCCGTTGATGACCACCCCGCCGCCGATCCCCGTTCCGATGGCCAGGCAGGCCAGGGTATCCGCACCGCGACCTGCGCCGAAGGTCCATTCACCCAGAGTGATGGCGCGCACGTCGTTGATGAGCGCGACCGGCAAATCCACCCGATCCTCCACAATCGACTGCAGAGGCACATTGAGCCATTTGCCAGGCAGATTTGGCAGGAAATGGATAACCCCCGTATCGATATCGGGGGTTCCGGGAACGCCAATGCCAATGCCCTTGATGGTGCCGTTCGACGAGCCACTCGCTTCCCTCAGGTCGTGAATGAGCCCGACGATTCGCTGGATGACGGCTTCCTGTCCCTCATTCGCCAGGGTGGGACACTTGCGCTGGTGATAAATCTGGCCTGTATCGGTATCTGCGACCGCGGCACGCAGATTGGTCCCACCGAGGTCGATGCCAATATAGTGATTCATAGGAGATACCCTCCCCTCGACACAAGGACGGGTCTTAAGGTCATTACTTCGGGCGACTCCACGACGGATCCTTTTTGTCCAAGTCTTCGAACACATCAAGAACTAGTTGAACCGATTCATCCAGTTTGGCCCCGCTGATCCAGTCTATAGTATCGGTCAATGTGTGAAATATATCTCTGACCCCTTTGCTGGTCAGAGCAACACTCGGCACCCCATTGGAGTAGAAAATATAATGATCGCTGGCAGGCCAGGGCTCAACCCGCATGACTCCAGGATACTTCTTGATCTTCTCATCCAGCAGGTTTTCGAACGCTTGCGAAGTAACAAATGACGTCACCGTCGTCGTCCCTGTGAACGGCCCGACCCCGTCGATGTTGATGGCTGCGGTCACTTGATCGAATCCCTTGCCATTGCTGCGGGTCCGGCGGGCATATTCCATATCACCCAGACCTGCTCCCTCTTCTC
>DATAKV010000476.1:0-6296 GCA_036261375.1 Anaerolineales bacterium | reverse complement strand
AAGAAGATGGATCGACCCATCTCATCATCAACTCCCATTCGACCGATCTTAATATTCGGTTCCTTTTGCCCACCCATGAATTTGGCTGCGTTGTCCAGCAGGTTTTGCATCACCTCCACCAGCCTCGGCCGGTCGCCATAGACGGCAGGCATGCCAGGCTCGATCTTTACGGTGATCCCGCGCTCCATGGTGTAACCTGCCACCAACTCTGCCGCCTCGCGCGCCACTTCCTCAAATGGTGTAAATGTGGATTCATTCTTGATCCGCCCGATCCGGGAGAGCTCCAGCAGTTCATTCAGGAGCCGGTGCATCTTATCGGTCGCGTCGGTAATACGCTGGATATCGGCACTTAGCCGCTCGCGGTTGCCGCTCAGGGCGTCCTGTTCGAGATAGCCGAGAAAACCGCGTATCGTGAAGAGTGGCGATTTGAGGTCATGAGAAACCGTATACGTGAACCGCTCGAGCTCGGCGTTCTTGTTTTCCAGCTCGGTGATCAGGTTCTTGCGCATTCCCAGCTCCATCTGCAGGTCCGAGAACAGGCGCGCATTTTCGAGGGCGATTGCCACCTGGCTGGCATAGGTCAATGCCAGCTGCGCATGTCTCTCCGTAAACTTCCCGGGCTGATACCCATCCAGGGCAATGATGCCGGTCATTTTTCCCTTAACTCTCAACGGGACAGCCATCCAGGCATGGATCCGATCGTGCGGAAATTCCCGGAAGGCCGCGATAACATTTTGGATATCCTCATAAAGTACATAAGGAGCGGTCTCCTGGATCACCGGATATGCCGGTTCGCTCTCATTCAATTCAAAGCAATTCTCTGCAGGCACCGGGCTTAACTCAAACCCACGCGAGCTGACCATCTCCAGCATGTTCCCGTTGATCAATTGAACCGAAGCACTGTCGAACGGGACCACCCGCTCCAGCTGTTCCAGGATCCTATCCACTGCCTCTGCCTGTTCGAGGGTTGCCGCCACGATCGCCACGCTCTCGCGCAGGGTTTCCGACTCGGCGTTCTTGATCTCCAGCTCGGCGATCAGTTTCCGGCGTTGATCCAGTTCATTTTGAAGTTCGGTGAACAGGCGGGCATTGTCCAGGGCGATCGCCACCTGGTTGGCAAAGGTAACGGCCAGCCGGGCATGATGCTCGTTGAACTGATCGCGACGTTTGCCGTCCAGGGCGATCAAGCCAATGATTTTGCCGCGCGTTTTCAGTGGAATCGCCAGCCACGAGTGGACATAAGTATGCGGCTCCATCTGGAAATCCGGCAATTCCTCCTGGACGTTATTGTTGAGGATATAGGGAACCTGGCCGCTCAGGATTGGATAGGCAGAGTTCTCCTCGTTTACCGGGAACACCGTCTCTTCCGACTCAATTTCAGGCGGGAGGTTTACGCCGCTGATAATTAACTGCAGGTCTCCTTCCACGCGCCAGACGGAAGCTGTGTCATAGGGGATGACCTGCCTGATCTGTTCAAGGATCTGTTGGACAATCTCCGTAAACTCAAAAGTGCCCACAATACTGCCGAGGCTTTCGCGAAGAGTTTCCGACTCCCGGTTGCGGGCTTCCAGCTCGTTGATCAGTTTTTCCCGTTCAAACTCTGTCCACTTGCGCTGGGTGATATCGCGTACGAGCATTAGGGCGGTACCCGCCGCGCTGCCCACCACCCGTACCTCCATGACACGCAGGCTGCCATCTCTCAGCGAGTCGAACTCGAACACACTCATCTGCTCAGTCTCCCTGACCTGCTGGATGGCAGACAGGGTATTCTCTGCTGCTTCGGCCGGGAAAACATCCCGGACATGCTTGCCCATAAAGGACACGGAATCCAGGATGGCTTCTGTTCCCTTGGGCGGAACCATTTGAGTGATCATTCCATCCAACGTCACTTCCAGGACCATGTCCGGGAATGCATTCAGCAGGGCGCGGATGCGTGCTTCACTCTGCTGAAGGGCAAGCATGGTTTCCTTCTGGATGCTCATATCATAGAACATGGCCAGGATGCAGTCATTTTTTCCGATACGGATCAACTCATAAAAGGAAATGACAGGCTTCAGGCTTCCGTCTTTATGAGGGAAATAATCATCCGGGTTGAAATGGGACTTGCGGAGTTTCAACCCCCTGACAAACATCTCACGCCCACCTGGGACATCCCAGTTTCTTGCTTCCGTGGCATTGCGACCCAGTGCCTCTTCGGGTGTATAACCGGTCAGACCCCAATAGGCGTAATTCGCATCCAACAGGCAGCCTTCCTCGAGCGAGGTAATACAGGTTGCCACCGGGCTCGATTGAAATACTTTTCGGAAACGTTCCTCACTCTCGCGTAAGGCTGCCTCGGCACGCTTGCGCTCGGTAATGTCACGCACCGACGCCACCAGAATCGTCCCTTCGCCGGCGCCCAGCATGCGGCCACTCACCTCCGCCGGAAATGAGCTTCCATCCTTGCGGCGGTATACTGTCTCGAAAATCAATTCCCCGCTTTGGCGTACCCTACTTACCCGTTTGCGCCAGCGCTGAAGGGATTGGGCATGTTCGGCAACATCCACCACACCCATCCGGCTTAATTCCTCCCGGGTGTAGCCCAGCCGCTCGTAGGCGCTCTTATTAAAGTCCAGAAAGCGGCTTGTCTCCGGATCGATCATGTAGATGGCGTCGCTGGATTCATCCATGACTTTACGGAATTGGAGCAGCTCCTCCTGGACCTGTTTTCGCTCTCGCAACTCCTCCTGTAAGCCATCCAGTGTCAGTTGGAGCTTTTCCGTCATAGCATTAAAGGCCCGGGCAAGGGCACCTACTTCATCATCCGATGTGACCGGAGCCAGGGCATTCATCTCCCCTGCCGACACACGGGCAACGGCTTCGCTGAGCGCGCGCAGAGGGGCGGTGATCCGCTCTGCCATAAAGATGACGCCGATCACCAGCAGGATCGAAATGATGACGCCGGTGGAGGCGATGTTCAACGCCAGCTCGCGAGCAGGTTGCAGGGCGGCTGCTTCATCCATTTCAACGACCAGGCCGGCATTGTATTCAGGCATCCAAAAATAGTTCCCCATGACAGGTATGCCATTATGGTTGGCATAGAAGGCAACACCGTCCTGCCCGTTTAATGCCGAATCGATGCCGAACGATCGAGGCGTATCAGACCGGGACAGGATGATGGGATCACTGGTAATAAACCCCTGGCTGCCGTGTCCGATCAGGTAGCTCTGGACCGACTGGTTCATCCCCTGGCTTTCGCGGAAGATGGCATCCACGCGTTTCATGTTGAAGTGCAGCACCAGGACGCCCACCCGCTTCTGTGAATTATCAAACAGCGGTGTGGACACCGTCATGGCAGTGCTTCCCAGTAAAGGTGATTCGTAGAAAGGCTGGGAAAAGGTCTGGCTCGTGCCTTCCGTGAAAAAAGACTGATCGGCCTGAGAGAGACCGTTGTTCCTGGGGATCATCGAGATCACGATATTACCGCTCAAATCGAGAATCTGAATATCGTGGAAATCGGCTGTGCGCTGGACGATGATGCCCAGGAGATGGGTAAGCTGCTGGCGGGCGTTCTCCCGACTCTCCTCCGTTGAATCATCCTCCAGCAGGATGCCTGCGTAGGATCGCAGCTCAGGCAGGCTGGCCAGGAATATGGCGTTGCGCTGTTCTTCGTCCACCCAGTGATCCAGCTCGCTCATTTGCAGGTCAGCTATCACTGCAAGTTTATCCTCCATGGTCTTCTGGATGGAAACAACTGCCTGCCTGTAAGACAGATAGACAACTGCGCTTAGCGTGAGCAGCGCAAATGTCGCGTAGTAAATCACCAGCCGTGTGCGAATGCGAAATCCGCGAAAGAAGGAGGGAATGGGGGGCATATTCAGGGAGACTGGTTCAAGGCGCCGATATCGTACAAAGCAGCTTCCTTTGTCAGGTCCATCCCCTGATAAAGCAAGGAAAGTTCCGTTAATGTACCATCTGCATGCATTTCCAGAACAAGACGATTGATCTCCCGTATCAAACGCTGCATATCTCTGTGACTGGTGCGGTCGGCTGTCATGGAGGCATAGGCAAACAGAACCGGTTCATCGATTAGCTTGACAGGGTAGCCTGCATCGACGGCTGCACGCGCTTTGGGCAGGATCGTCATCACCGCATCAAGCACTGCGCCATCTCCCTGGGAGAGCGCCCGAATGGCCGGATCCTCGCTCTCAAAGGCGATTGGTCTGGCGTCACTAATGCGATACTGGAGCGTTTGACCGGGGATCTTCAGAGTGCCACGTAGATAATCTTCAAATGTACAACCGGCACAGATCCCGATCCGCTTGCCGGAAAGATCCTCCGGGTTCATATAGGATGTATTGTCCTCATGAACCAGCAGGACTGTGGGTGTGGCATAGTAGGGCTGGGTAAAATACAGGTTTTCCATTCGCTCGAAGGTGATGGCTACCGAGCCAACATGCACATCCCAGTTATCACCCCATTTCCCGGCGACCAGCTGGCTCCAGGGAGGCGTGACAAAACAGGGCTCCACACCCAGGCGCCGGGCCACTTCCCGGGCAGCATCCACATCGAAACCCTCAAACTGATTGGCGGTATATTGGGTTGGACTGCACCGGGTCTCATCGGACGGTCTGGAATCGCGAATCAGCCGCGATTGAGGCAGGTACTCCGGATCGGTGGCAATGACCAGCGTGCCGCGGGCCAGGATCTCATCCAGTTTGTCAGCAGGTTTGGTTGCAGCGGTATCGGGCACCGACGGTGCACAGGCGGCCAGCGCCAGGACTGTCAGAGCCAGGAGAATGTGCTTCATGTGGTTTCCATCGTTAAAGGTGGTAAGGCTTGCTCTGAAAACGATTATATAACAAGGAGCCCTGAAGACTCCTTACAGATTACCGCTTGTCTCATAAATAATTATGCGGCGTTCTGTAAACAAGCGTTTCCAGGCATTCCGGAAATGAAAATCCGCTTCGCAAATGCTCCAGCCTATGGAGTACAGATCGCTTTGAACGTGGCTTCACCGGTCCTGAGATTCGGCAGAATGCTTCCCACCTGGATGGAATAATCTCCAGCTCGATCTACCTGATAGAAATCCTGTGCCATTTTTGTGCCTCCGGCTTCGAACAACAGCTGCTTCTGATCAGAGCGGACTCCTACGCTGGATTCCCAGAACCAGGTCACGATGGTTGGGCCGTTCGTCGTGACCTCTGCACTGATAATGACGCTTTGGGGGAATGCGTCACATGCCACGTTCATGGCAGACGGGTCGACGCTGACCTGGATATCGGTCACCATGATCTCGGGCGGACCCACGACCGGGAGCAATGCCGTATCTCCGTTCAGCTCGATGAAATCCACCGACAGCCAGCAATTGTTCGAGGGGTCGCTCGGATTCCGGACGTACACCCAGGTAACATCGATGTTCTTGCCGATCACCTCTGCCTGGCGGCCTGCAATCAGCGCGCCAACGATTGCATAGGAAATATCCGGTCCAAAGCGGCAGTTGACCGGCTGTTCGCGCGGGGCGGCCAGGATCACTGACGGCGTGGAGGTTAGGGTTGCTGTGGGCAGCTGCGCCACATCGACCAGGGTCTCGATCGGGATGGAAGTGGGAGTGGTCACACCTGTGATCGGAATATTCTGCGTCGGCTGGGGACTCGGCGTATCGATCGAAGGGCCATTCCCTGGCATAGTACAGGATGAAAGAACAATGGATATTAAAAAGACAAGGATTATGATTCGGCGTTTCATGACTCCTCCTAACCCGAATCCTACTCCTCCGTTACTGGATTTACAACGGCTCTTTCGGCCTATTTATGTCATCTGTTTGGGGTATTTGGGCGAGACTAGGGTTCCAGGAACATTGGAACCGAATCGCTGACCCCAAAGGGATCCTTCGTGATGCCGTTCTGGTCGTAAATCTTGACATATTCGATCTCTTCGAACTGTTTGAGGTTATACGACAATATGTCGGCAATCGTGTAGTCTGACTCGCTGGCCTCACAACTGCCCGTCAAATAGACGCGGGCAATGCCATTTGCAATGACGATCTGGCTGTAGTCGGTAAACCCGTTATAGATGCCGATCCAGCCAAAGGAAAAACGCTCGGTGGAGCCGGGGCCTTTAAAGTATTCATCGAGAACCGTACCAATAATATTATTGGTACGAGCCCAGCGGACGCCCGCCACTTCGAACGGAGGCAGGTTGTTGTTCAGGCGGTAGCGGCTGACAAAGTAGACGCTGACCCGGGTGTACTGCGGTGTGGCGCTGGGTGGGCGCGTGTTTGTCGGGGTACGCGTTGGTGTGGGGGTGCGGGTGGG
>DATAKV010000437.1:0-4816 GCA_036261375.1 Anaerolineales bacterium | reverse complement strand
CTGCACGACGAGCCCTACGTCCCCTCCCGGACCCAGAATGCTCTGGACGCCTTCCTCGACCAATTCGGATACCCGGACTTCGGCTCTCCTCTTCTGGAGGATGACGGGCCGAATGACTGGATCGTCGAAAAGTACAGGAACGTTTCCCTGGAAGATATCGTTAGCCAGGAAGTACAGGTATTCACATCCATCGTTTCCTCCATCCAGCGACTGCCCGAGGAAACGATCAACACACACAACCTGTACGAGCGCATCGCCAACAACACCTATAAACATTACCGCGAGCACATCCGCGACATCCAGAAGTGGCTGGTGGCGAACGCGGCCAATTCCAAGAACTCCTGATGCGCATCCGGATCACGTTTACAAAGCAGGGCCCCCTTCGCTACACGGGTCACCTCGATCTGCACAGGCTGTGGGAACGGGCAGCACGCCGAGCCGGACTGCCTCTTGCCTATTCCCAGGGGTTCCATCCCCAGCCGAAGATGAACATTGCCGCAGCCCTGCCCCTGGGCTTTTCCTCGCGCTGTGAAGTGCTGGACATGCGCATGAAACAGGAAATCCCGCTGGACGGACTGGCCCAGCGATTACAGGATACCCTGCCAGCCGGGATCCGCATCCTGAACGTCGAGAGCGTGGACGACAGCCAGCCCGCCCTTCAGACCCAGGTGGACTCGGCGGAGTATGAGGTCACGTTGACGGAACCCACCGACCGGTTCGAGCTGGAGCGGAGGATAGCCTCCGTTATGGAATCCGAATCCCTGCCCCGCGAGCGGCGCGGCAAACCATATGACCTGCGTCCATTGATCGAAGAACTAAACATTATGGTGTCCGACAGCCTGCTGATGGATGAGGAGCAACCTCCTGCCCTCCCAGCGATTTTCATGCGCCTCTCCGCCCGCGAAGGGGCTACCGGCCGCCCCGAGGAAGTCCTGGACGTCCTGGGGATCGCATTTGAGGGGACACGTATCGAACGGACAAAACTTCATTTCAACCTTGCAAAGGTTGGATGAAGCTCGCCTTCACTTCGGCAATCTATCCTGCAGGATTGATGTAAAATTCAAATCGAACGGAAAACCTTCGCAGGGTCTTCGGTTTTTAATATCATCGAACCTTATTTTGGAGGAAATCATGGCACTGCTCGGATCCTTCTTCTTTGGATTCGTCCCGATGTTCCTGTTCGCGGCCTTTGTCAACTGGCTGGATCGCTATGAGAAGGAACCCAAGCTGTTACTCGGCGCCGCCTTCGCCTGGGGAACCATCATTGCCGGCGGCGGCGCGTTCATCCTGAATACCGCATTCGGCATCGGCATCTACGCTCTGACAGGCTCCCAGGGCGCGGCAGAATTCGGCACCACGTCTATTGTCGCTCCCATTATCGAAGAGGCGCTGAAGGGACTGGCCGTCCTGATCGTCTTTCTCATGTTCCGCAAGGAGTTCGATTCGATCCTGGACGGGATCGTCTACGGCGCGATCACAGCTATGGGATTCGCAGCGATCGAAAACGTGCTGTACATCTACCGCAACGGCTATCTTGAAAATGGATGGGAAGGTTTCTGGACTCTGGTAGTCATCCGTGTGATGCTCGTCGGCTGGATGCATCCCTTCTTCACTGCTTTCACGGGTATTGGGCTGGCGGTCGCACGCATGAGCCGCAGCATGCTTGTGAAGATCCTTGCCGTCCCGGCGGGATATACCGCTGCGGTCTTTACCCACGCCTTTCATAACACCTTCAGCGGCCTGATCGGCGGCGCGGGAGGTCTGCTCGCCGGAACCCTGGTGGATTATCTGGGGTACGCCATCATGCTTGGCTTTATCCTCTGGATGATCGTCCATGAGCGCAATATCTTAAAAAGACACCTGGCCGAGGAAGTGGAAAAGGGCTATATCTCTCAAAAACAGTATCACAGCGCTCTTTCCTTCTTCCAGACTAACGCCTACTGGTCTGCGCTGATGACAGGTAGTTTCCTGAAGACGGCCCGCTTCTACCAGGTCTGCGGTGAGCTTGCGCATAAAAAGGAACAGCTTACCCAGCTGGGGGAGGAAAAGGGTACTACCCGCCTCATCGAGCAACTCCGCTCCGAGCTTGTGGCTCTCTCACCTGCAGCAAAGACATGAACCGGAACAACCATGCCAGGGTAGTAGACCTTCGCAAGGCCTGGCAATGTGATAAAATTCCGTCGCCCGCCCCCGTAGCTCAGTGGACAGAGTGTCGGCCTCCGGAGCCGAAGAGCGCAGTTCGAGTCTGCGCGGGGGCGCTTTTCGCGCCATGAACAAGCAGTCGCCCGTAAAAGGGGAGTCGCTTCGGTCCATTCCCGGTACATTTCAACACCTGTTTCTTCCCGGGAAGGACCCTGCTTATGTGTACTGGATGTTGGGGGCCATCACCCTGGCCGGTATGCTCCTGCGACTCTGGAAGATCGACCAGCCGGTCGCCTACGACGAAGCCTATACCTTTATTCACTTTGCCACCCGTGAATTCAAGCACATCCTCGCCGATTACAGCGCACCCAACAACCACATTTTTCACACCATCCTCGTCAGCATTTCCTATATGCTGTTCGGCGATCGGACCTGGGTCATCCGCGTCCCGGCCTTTCTGGCAGGCACATTGTGCATCCCCGCTGCCTGTTTCACCGCCCGCAGGATTTTCAACGCCGAACAGGCCCTGGCCGCCGCAGCACTGGTCGCCCTGACTCCCTGGTTCATCGACTACTCGGCCAACGGGCGAGGCTACACGCTGATCGTCCTATTCTCCCTGCTTCTTGCAAACCTGGGCACCCTGCTCATCCAGGAACAAAGCCGCACGGCCCTGGCTGCCTATGCCATCACTGCCGCGCTGGGGTTCTATACCATCCCGATCTTTCTGTATCCCATGGCCGGCGTTTCTCTTTGGGTGTTGGCCAGTCTTCTTACATCCAGAGCGCCACAGAAGGTAAGAGCCAGCCGGGTTTGGGTTTTCCTTGGCACTTGTGTCATGGCCGGAATAATAGTCCTATTCCTCTACTCTCCGGTCATACTCTTCGGCACCGGCCTGGATTCGATCACCAGCAACGAGTTCGTCGAGTCGCGGGATGGAGAGCTGTTTATCGAGAACCTCCGTCCCCGGGCAGTCCGCACCTGGGAAAGCTGGATGATGGGGATCGGCCAGCCTGCCCGGTATTTGCTTCTGGGCGGCTTTCTCGTTTCCATGCTGTTCCACCGGAAAATCTCAACCCAGCGGCTGCCCCTGCCGCTCTTCCTGATTTTGGCTATTGCCGTTCTCCTGGGGCTGCAGCAGGTGGCGCCTCTGGCACGGGTCTGGATCTACCTGGAAGCTTTTTATCTGCTGTTCGCTGGAGCCGGTCTCGCCTGGCTGGCCGGGTTGCTCCTGAACCGGATGGGAACAGGTCCATCCACGCTTGTACCCCCAGTTACATTGCTGGTTGTAATCGCTGTATTCGTCTCTCACTATCTCGATCTGCGGCAGTCTGCTGGGAACCGTGATCGTTCTCCCGAGCAGTACGCGGCCGGGTTCCTGGCCTCGCACTTGCAGGACGGAGATAGGATCCTGGCGGTCGCGCCCGTGGATATCCAGACAGCGTATTATCTTCACATGAACGGGGTCTCGTATGATGTTTTTTACCGGAGAGACCACCCGGAACCTGTGGAAAATGTCATTCTCCTGCTCCGGATGGGTACCAGGTACAATACCCCCGAAAGCGTACTCGACTTTTACAAACTGACACCCGATTTCGATCCCGGCTCGTTCAAGCAGATCTTCGAATACGGGCCGGTACATGTTTACTCCGCGGAATAAATTTCTCCTGGTGATTTCCAAAAACCTTCTATTCCCTGTTTTTATCCTTGTGCTCATCAGCGCGGGATGTGGCGCTCGTCCGACTCCTGGCGTGTTGACAACGTCCACGGCGGCATTCGCTACAATAACGATTCCTTCCTCTTCAACCCCGGCTCCATCGGAGACACCGCTTCCGCCTCCTCCCCAGCCGACTGCGGCTCCCGTTACAGGGACCACATCCACTCAGGTCAACGTCCGCTCCGAGCCTTCCACGGTCGGGAATGTGCTGGGGATCATCCCGGCCAGCACTACGGTGGAGATCGTCGGCAAGGACCCGGCCGGCAACTGGTGGCAGATCCTCTATCCACAGGGCGCGGACGGCAGGGGCTGGGTCACTGCCCAGTACGTTGTGACAGCGGACCCCTCTCTGATACCGGTCATTGGTGGTCAGGACCCCGCCTCAGGAAACATGGCCGTCGTCCAGCAGCAGATCAACGTCCGCAGCGGGCCGGGAACCGGATTCAATTCCCTGGGCACACTCAACCCGCAGGATGTGGTCAGCCTGACCGGCAAGGATTCCAACGGCACCTGGCTGCAGATCGAATTTGCCACGGGACCGGAAGGGAAAGGCTGGGTCAACGCCGGGTTTGTCCAGGCTCAGGGCGTGGAGAATCTGCCCATTGTCACGGAAGGCGGCGAGGTGGTTGGGACCGGCACTCCAACCGGCGTTCCTCCTACACCGACGCCCACCCTGCTCCCGGCCCCTGTGGACAATGATTCAGCCGAGAATCCCATAGTACGTGTGACATTTGCCCCTACAGGTACACAGACACTGATTTACAATGGAGATGTTTCATCGCCCGCCGGGGACGCGGAAGACTGGATCCAGTTCATCCCTTTCAGCAGGCAAGTCCGGCTGGAGGTATCCTGCCTGGGCAGCGACATCGATATCGAGCTGCTTCAAAATGGGAGCTCGCTGGGGCAGGCAGCATGTGCCGGTCAGGCTATTATCCCTGTGTTGCCCGATCAGCCCGTACT
>DATAKV010000435.1:0-12798 GCA_036261375.1 Anaerolineales bacterium | reverse complement strand
AGCTGCGCCACCAGCACCTTCAGGCGTATGCACAGCTAGGAGGGAGCTGGACAGAACGACTCAAGCAAGCAGCCGGTCGTATACCTTGACCAGCTTCTTCTGCGCTTCGTGCCAGGTGAATTTGCCGAGTGCCCGCTCACTGGCCGATGCAGACAGGCGGCTCGACAACTCAACGTCATCCAGCAATCGCAAGACCTGCCGCGCAAGGTCGTCGGGATCATTCGGGGAGAAGAGCAAGCCATCCACATCCTCGCGGACAAGCTCGCGCACGATCGGCATATTCGAAGCCACCAGCGGCCGCGAGGACGCCATGTACTCCAGTACCTTGATCGGGCAGGCGCCCTGGGTGACGTTGCGATCGTTCAGTCCCAGCGGGGCCAGGCAAATATCCGACTCGGAGATCAGGGCCGGGATTTCATGATGAGGGATCGCGGGAAGAACCACAACACACTCCTCCAGACCCAGTTTGCGGATTTGCTTCGAAAGCAGTTTCCTCTGTCTCGACCGTCCACGCCCTACAATTTCCAGACGAACAGTCTGCCTCTCGAGAATTTTCGGCAGGGCACGAATCAAGACTTCTAATCCCTGCCAGTCGGCGAGAGTACCAATGTACAGCAAAATGGGGATTCGTCCTTCACGCGAAGGCAGAGGCGAGGGTGAAAAATCCGAGGGGCTGACACCGTTCGGGATGACGGTCACCCGCTTGCGGCTGAGTCCGAGCGATACGATGTAGTCACGGGTGACGTTCGAGGGGCAAATGACCGCGTCGCTCAAGTGCAGGCTCGCGATTTCCTGCTCCCTGATCTTGGCCAGCAGGCCAGGGTCGATCCCCGGGTAATGATACTTGAGCTCAATCGAGGGAAGCCCGTTCACTTCGAAAAGGGTTTTGTAGCCAAGCCGCTTCTTGTTCTGTGCGATGGACAGCCCATCCCAGATGTTACGAAATTGAACGACATCGTAGTCCGGATGAAGTGTAAGATGGGTCAGAACACCGCGCCCAAAATGCGCCGCGCGCGCCAGGAAATTCTGGGCCAGATCCTGCGGCAGGCGCGTGACGCGGGAGCCCTCGATCTCGTCCGCCAGAGGCAGAATGCCATCGCTCGGCGTGAACAGATGGACGTCAAAATGGCTATTGACCAGTCCGCGAATGTTATGCAAAATATGGGTCGAAGCCCCCTTTGGGCTGGGAACGATGTCGAAGGCAGTGTAGAGGACACGAGGCATTGCCTCAGATTATAAAGGTATTCATCGAACGAGATAAACATTATCGAATGAAAATCCGATCTCTGGAGAAATCATGGAACTCATTCTTTGCGGCTCAGGCATTCTGGCCATCTTTCTCTTTTCTTATCTTCTCAATACCGCCCGCAAAAAAACGGCGGTCCCAACGGCAGGTAAAAAGGAATACACACCGGTCTACGTCTCCATTGCCGATTCGGCGGAGAATATCATGCGCGGCATGGACAAGTTCGCCGCCGATATTCAAAAGACGGAGAGTGTCGGCGATCGATGGCGCTGGATGCCGATGTTGATCTTCCTGCTGGGGCTGGGTCTCATGGCCGTGGACGGACTTCTCCTCCTGCTTGGTTATACTTCCTTCGTCTTCCTGCTTGGGGGGGGCATGCTCTGGATCGCGGCGCTGGTGATGGCCCGCAGCCTGCGAAAAAGTGACTCGCACGATTTCTCGCCTCGCTACAACGGCACGAAACAGATCCTGTATACACTGCGGGATGATCTGAAGCCACAGTCCCCCTTTCTGGGTCACCTCGATCTGACCGGCGCCATGCTCCCCGGCAAAGTAGCCCGTGCCACCAAAGACACCCAGGATCGCACCACCGAACACTTCCGCGATGAATGGCTGGCACTGAAGCTGAAGCTGTATGATGGCAATATTCTGCGCGTCTCGGCCATCCAGAAATCCAAGAAGCGCAAATCATACTGGAAGCGCAGCCGCATCAGTGGGAAGATGAAGATGAAGCCGGAAAAGTTCAAAGGCTCTGAGCAGACTCTGAAAGTCCGCATCGCAGTGAACCCGGCCGTCTATACGGTCGTACCCAGCCGCGAGTTCCGGCAGGGACTAAACATCGGAAAATTTACGGTCACTCAATTGAATACCGAAGGCGGCATCATCGATGTCGCTGCCAATTCACCGTTCGAGGAAGTCGAGTCGGAACACATCCTGGGCTTTCTGCATTCCACGTACTCGCTCCTGCAAAGAAAGGCTGCGTAAATGAGTCGCAAAACCATTCCTTTTGTCGTTGCTCTCGTATTGATCTGCCTTGTCATGGCCGTATCAGGTGTGTTCGCTTTCAGCGGCGCGGTCAGCGCCGAGAAGTTTGGAGGCAATGTCGCCTGGTCGAAGCCATATGGCGGCGCGGAAAGCATGAAGGTCATCAACCTGATGGGCGACGATCAGGACGAGCTCTTCATTCAGAATACATCGAACATATCCATCTACGATGGCAACGGGGCCGACATTTTGAGTCTCGATTATCAATATCCGAAGACGACGCTCGGCGATGTGAACGGCGATGGCATGGAGGATATCATCGTCTTCTATCTGGGCCCGCGCGGCGGCGCGGTGGATGTCATCGCGGATGGACAGGTGCAGCTCCTCACGGAAGGACTGCGTATTGGAGCACCCGCCCGGGTCGCCTTGATCCGCGTCGCTTCCGGACCTCAAATCGTGCTCGGCGATTCGAGCGGCGAGCTGCTCTCCCTGAGCCTGACAGGAGAAGCGCTCTGGGAGTCTTCCCTTGGGAACAATGAGGTGCGCGGCATGGACGATGCTCGCATTGGCGGGCAGGTACACGTGGCGATCGCAACCAACGATGGCAATCTGGCCGTCTTTGACGGGCAGGGCAATCGGATCTGGTCTCACTCGCAGGAGCAATTGCGCCGACTGCGTGCCTTCGACCTGGACAGCGACGGGAACAGCGAGATCATCACGGGCGGCGAGTACGGCGCGTTCTTTGTCTACAGTGCAGTGGATGGATCGACTCTATTCAGCAACACTCTTGGGCAGGCCGTAAGCGAAGTCCGTGAAGTGGAAATGAACGGCGATCCTTCGTCGCGTGAGATCGTGGCCGGCGGCAAGGATGGCGGCGTGTGGGCATTCAGCAACACCGGTAACGAATTGTGGAGTGCCTCCCTTTCGGACAAAGTCAATGAGATCTCCGGAATCGATATCAACGGCGATGGCAAAGAGGAAGCGGTCGTCGGTGCAGATAGCGGCGAAGTCGCCATCTTTACCGAAAATGGATCGCGCAGCAACCTGACCACCCACCAGACAGGCATTACCCGCATCGACGTGGGACGACTGGGTAACGAGCGCTACGTCATCGTTGCGGACGGGAGCGAGGTACAGGTCAACCGGCTCACGTTCAGCTCTATCCCCGGCTTCCAGTACAGTCCCTTGATCGTCGGCGTGATCGTCTCGGCGATCCTCCTGGTCATCGCCGCCATCCTGGCCTCCATTCCGGAGAAGCCGGAGCTAAAGATCGCCTTCCAAAATACCAGCCGCGAGTCGCTGGAAGCCCAGCGGCGCATGCTGAAAGAGTCCATTGCCGATGTAGAACGTTTGCGCCAATCCGGGGAAGTAGTCGGGGATGCCTACCTCGCCCGCTTGAAACGGCTGCGCGCCGACCTTGCGGAAAACGAAACGGCATTCAAAACCCAGGGGTATCCAATCAAAGTAGAGACCATCCAGTGTCCGAACTGCGGCGGCATGCTCGAACTGGGCATGGATAAGTGCGAATACTGCGGACAGGTATTATTGTCGTAATTAAAGCGAAATCGTATCAAATGCGTCTGGATCCAGGCGCATTTTTGATTCCAGACAACTTCCTGTTTGAGAGGGCTCGTCTCCATCCGGTTTCCTCCACCAAAATATCACATATTCCTGACATACAACCCTCCCTGTTTCTTATATAGTAGGCATACGACTAAAGCAACTTTAACAATAGGCTATTCAGCAAATGGAGGCAAAACATGGATACGAGGTATACAGATTCAAGGATTTCCTCTCCCCAATCTCATAACTCGGCAGCGAATATGATCAAGGTCTCTGCCACTTCACGCACCTCAGCTGTGGCCGGTGCGATCGCAGGCGTGGTACGTGAACACCGCCACGCTGAAGTCCAGGCCATTGGAGCGGGTGCAGTGAACCAGGCGGTAAAGGCTTTAGTTCTGGCAACCGGTTACCTCAAGCTCGATGGCATCAACGTCACCTGCATCCCCGAGTTTGCAGATGTGACCATCGAAGACAAGGTCCGGACTGCCATTAAGCTGGTCATCGATCCGGAATAATTTATTGATTGAAAAGAGCTGCGGTGTGACATGGTCACACCGCAGCTTTATCTTCCTGTCCAAAGCCCGAGTCATTCATCGATTTCGATGTAAATTCGCTTGTTGATCGCGCCTTTGCTTTTGTAATCGCCGACCCGGATCGGGCCGACCTCCCTCGTATTGCGGACGTGAGTTCCGCCATCCGCCTGCAGGTCCAGCCCGACGATCTCGACGGTTCGTATATGGGAGATGCCGGGCGGCAGGAGGTTGATCCTGGTGCGGATTAAATCGGGGATTTGAAACGCTTCCTCACGTGGCAAAATGTTGACGCGGATCTCGTGCCCTTTATTGACTTCTTCATTGATCGCGGCCTCGATCTCCCGCACCAGCTCCCCACGCATATTTGCAAATTCAAAATCCAGCCGTCCTTTGAGCGGCTCCATCTCGCCGCCGGTGACCCGCGCGCCATAATCGCGAAAGACCGTCCCGCACAGGACGTGGAGGGCGGTATGGGTACGCATCAGCTTGTAACGCCTCGCCCAGTCCAGGGTCCCGTGTGCGGCGCTGCCCGGCAAAGGTAGCGAATGGTTCCCGCCGAGGAAGTGCAGCACATCCTCCTCCTGCTTCTTCACTTTGCTTACAGGATAAGAAACTCCCTCGATGAGCAGCGATCCAAAATCACACGGCTGGCCGCCCCCACCGGGGTAAAAGGCGGTGCGGTCCAGAACGGCCGCACGCTCTTTGTCCAGGACCGAGACGATCGTAGCATCGAATTCCTGCAGGTAGGAATCCGTCTGGTACAGCATTTCCGTCATGACGCCTCCAATGGCATAGTTTGGTCCATTATAAATCAGCATCAAAATCAGAAAGCTGCTTGCAGAGCACACCCGCCTCCGGTACACTTTAGCTACCACGGAGGCAGACATGAACCCCAGACGTATCGTTATCGACGGACAGACTTATCACAGCATGAGTGAGATGCCGGCGGATGTCCGTGCCCGCTATGAAAAGGCACTGCGCTCGCTCAAAGATCAGGATGGCAACCGCATTCCGGATGCCCTGGAGGGTATGGATATGCTCGCGGACAACAACCATAACGGCATTCCGGATAGGATCGAGAATACACCTGGTGCGCCGATCGTTGCCAACAGTATTAAGGTTCTTGCCGATGGGCAGGAATACAACAGCCTGGATGACCTTCCACCAGAAGCACGTGCCAAGTATGAGCAGGCCATGGGTGCGCTGGATGCCAACCGCAACGGGATTCCCGATTTTATGGAGGGCATACTAGGCATGCAGCAGAACCAGCCGCATGCTGTCAACACGCAATCGAATCATACGCTCCATCATGCACCGCGCAAGCCCATGCCGGTCCAATCCGCGATCACCCCGGACACATCCAATGGATGGCTGCTGGCTCTGCTGGGTGTTTTCCTGTTGGTCCTGTGCGCGGCTGCCGGGGTGGGAGTCTGGTATTTTTTCCTGCGATAAATCCCCTTTTCAAATCGATTCTCACAGATTAGGGTTTGATTAGAAGTTCAATCGCCGCTTGACTTTAGGTATTGATTTTTGTATAGTATCTGAGTACTAGAGGTATAGTGAAGGAGATGGCACCGTCGTCGTGAGGCGTCTGTGCCATTTGTTTGTCTGTACATCACCTTACATCCCTTTTGAAGGAGCAGCAATGATCCAAGTCAATGGTCTCACCAAAGACTATGGCGCACGCCGTGCCATTGACAATCTTACATTCGACGCTGAGCAGGGAGAAATTGTCGGGTTTCTGGGTCCCAACGGAGCTGGAAAAACCACAACCATGCGAATACTGACCGGATACATGCCTCCCTCGGAGGGTTCCGCGATTGTGGCCGGTTACGATATTGTCGAAGAGTCCCTTGAAGTTCGCAAGCGGGTTGGTTATCTGCCTGAAACCGTTCCGCTCTACAACGATATGACCGCCCTTGAATATCTTAAGTTTATGGCAGACCTGCGCCGGATCCCGAATTCGCAGGAACGGGCTTATGAGACCCTCGAAAGTGTCAACCTGGGGGAGCGAGCCAACAGTTATGTCGGAAATTTTTCAAAAGGCATGCGCCAGCGTCTGGGACTCGCTCAGGCGTTGATTCACCGCCCGGAGGTGCTCATCCTGGATGAGCCCACGATCGGCCTCGACCCGGCCCAGGTGGTGGAGATCCGCAATGTGATCCGCGAGATCGGCAAGGACCGGACCGTCCTGCTTTCCACACACATCCTGTCAGAAGCGCAGCAGATCTGTGACCGCGTCCTGATCATCAACAAGGGCAAGATCGTCGCTGAGGATACGCCTGTGAACCTGCAATCGCGGCTCGTTGGCTCACAGCGGGTTGTACTGCGTGTGCGCGGCGAGATGGATGGCCTGGCCGCCAGAGTCGGCAAGGTCAAAGGCACCCGCGACGTGGAGACCCAGGAGGATGGATCGGTGGAATTCGAATTTTCGGCCGGTCAGGATGTGCGCCCGCAGGTGGCTAAAGCTGTCATCCTGGCCGGGTTTGAACTGCTCGAGATGCGTCCCATTGGATTGAGCCTGGAAGAGATCTTCCTGGAACTCACTCGCGACAACGCTGCCGGCAAAAAACCATCGTGAGGAATCATGCGTAATATCTGGACCATCGCAAAACGGGAATACGACCACTATTTCATCAGCCCGATCGCCTATGTCGTGGCATTCATGATCCTGCTGATCCTGGGGATCTACTTCACCTATATCATCGGGATTATCTCCCAACAGGCCTTCTTCGGCGCCCAGCCCCCTGACGTCACACCCATCAACTGGCTCTTTGCTTTTCTACTGGTCTTTGCTACGCCGGCCATCACGATGCGCTCCCTCTCGGAGGAGGCGCGCAGCGGCACCCTTGAACTGCTCCTGACCGCTCCCATCCGGGACTATGAACTGGTGGTTGGAAAATGGCTGGGTGGTTTGTTATTCGTGCTTTCCATTCTGGCTGTGACGCTGATCTTTCCGATCATCCTGAATGGCATCGTGATCGGCAGCGTAACCCTCCTGCCGCCGCTGGTCAGCCCGGGAATCGACCGGCAGCTGATGCTGTCCTCCTATCTGGGAGTGATCCTGGTTGCGGCAGCCCTGCTCGCCCTGGGCGTGGGGATCTCAGCCATCTTCACCAACCAGATCGCTGCCTTCTTTGCCACATTCGGTGTGTTCTTTACGATCTGGTTCATGATGGGCCTGTTCACCAACCTGATCCAGGGAAGCGGCTCGGAGATTTTCCGTTATCTCAATATGTCGGCTCATTTCACCGAGGCCCTTAACGCCGGAAGCATCAAACTGACCAACATTGCATACTTTGTCAGCCTGATCGCCCTGGGCTTGTTCACGGGCACAACGGCTGTCGAGATCCGGAGATGGCGCTAATGAGCAGCAGGAAACAAACCAACCGGTATCCAATGATAGGGCTGGTCATAGCGCTGATTGCTCTCATCGCCACGATCCTGCTGGCTATCACGCGTGGACTTGTCTCCATGCAGGTCTTTACAGTGGCCAACGTGGACAATCTCAACCGCGCCATCCTCGTCAGCCTGGGCGTGATTATCCTTGGGCTGGCCTCCTATGCCATCCTGGAACCGAATCGCGTGCGCCAGTTCCTCGGTGGACGCCAGGCACGCTATGGAAGCAACGCCATTGTCATGACGATCGCATTTCTGGGCATTCTGATCGTAGGGAACATGCTGGCCTTTCAGAACCCGGTTACACTCGCAGACCTGACCGAGGACGATGTCAATACTTTGCCGCCGGAACTGCTGAATGCCGTGAATGCCCTGCCGCAGGAAGTGACCGCCACCGGTTTCTTCACCCAGACCAATACGGAAGCTGCCGAACAGCTGCTGAGCAACATCAGATCCAACAGCGATGGCAAATTCGATTATCGGTTCATCAATCCGGACCTCGATCCCCAGGCGGCGCTCAATGCGGGAATCACCGGCGATGGCAAGATCCTGCTCGAGATGGGCGAGCAAAAAGAGATCGTCGCCTTTGCCAGCGAAGATGAAATCCTCAAGGGCCTGCTGCGCCTGCTGAACCCGGAGAGCAGCGTCATCTATTTCGTCACCGGCCATGGTGAGCGCGATACCCAGCAATCCGGTGAATCATCGATGACCCGGGCACTGGATACCCTGCAGAGCAAGAACTATACAGTCAAGACCCTCAATCTGCTTGCAGAAAGTGAGGTGCCGGAGGATGCTTCGGTCATCGCAGTCGCCGGTCCATTCAAGCCATTGACAGACGATGAAGTGGAGCTGCTTAAGGGCTTCCTGGCCAATGGTGGATCCCTGATTGTCATGCAGGACCCCAGCGCCCTGACCGAATTCGGCGAGGATCCCGACCCTCTGGCCGAGATGCTTGAGCAGGACTGGGGGATCACGCTGAACAATGACATTGTGATCGACCTGAACAGCCCCCAGCCAACCACGGCGGTGGCCGCTTACTACGACTCGATGCATCCGGTCACGGTCAATATGAACAACCTGGCGGCCTATTTCCCGTTCTCGCGCAGTCTGACCGTGAGCACTGCACCCGAAGGAGTAACCCTCACACCGATCGTGCAGACCAACGAACGCTCCTGGGGCGAGACGGATTTTGACAGCCTGTCTGAGGGCGGGCAGGTCCAGCTGGATGATAATGAGGTCGTTGGTCCACTCGTGCTGGCCGTAGCAGGTGAGAATAGCACGACCGGTGGCAGGGTGGTTGTCTTCGGTACCTCATCCCTGGCGGTCGACCAGATGTTTGATATTCTCGGGAATGGTGATATGTTCGTCAACTCGGTGGATTGGACCGCCGAGCAGGAGGACCTGGCAAGCATCACGCCGCGGACCACCACGGAGCGCGTTTTCAATGCCCCGTCCCAGATCCACTGGATCCTGATCCTCTTGAGCTCGATCTTCGTTATTCCGGGCCTGGTACTGGTCGCAGGAATCTCCACCTGGCTGGCCCGCAGGCGTCAGGGATAATGTATGATTCGACGCTCCACTGTTGTCTATATAACAATATTACTGGCCCTCGCGGCGGTCTATTACTATCTCAACAACCGGGAGCAATCGCCGGCTGTCGAAGTCACACCCGGGAGCACGGAAGAGATTTCTTACTTGTTTAAAGCGGAGGAAGGTATCCCGACCCGAATTCAGATCGAGTCAAGCTCGGGAGAAGCGGTCGAAGTGGCTCGCAATGCCGGGAACGCCTGGGCGCTGGTCCAGCCTGTTGAATCGGAGGCGGAACAGGGAGCGGCAGAGGCGGCTGCCAGCCAGCTGACTACGATGCGTATTCTGGATAGGATTTCCGACGTCGACTCGGAGCTGGTAGGATTGGCCGAACCGGCATACATCCTGACAGCCGGGTTTGACAACGGTACAGAACGAACCCTCCATATCGGTGTTGTCACTCCCTCGGAGAGTGGATACTACGTCCAGGATGCGTCCGGTGGAGAGGTCTTAATCGTCAGCAGAAGCGCCGTGGAGGCCCTGCTGAGACTCCTGACGAATCCCCCCTACGCACAGACACCGACGCCTGCCCTATCCGAAACGGCCACCCCGTAGACGGACGTAACATTTTGACTCCCATGGCGTCTATGATAGAGCAATGTTACGGACTTGAAATTCACTTGAAAACAGTGTATTCTGATTAAAAAGAAAAATGGATTAGAACACGAATGGATGTAGACAAAATTTTGATGGTTGATGAAGAGGAAGAATTTTCAGCCCTTGCCCGGCTCATTGAACTGGGCCGTCAAAAGGGATATATCACGCTGGATGACATCCTGCATTTCTTCCCCGAAGCCGAACAGGATGTGGAACAACTGGAAGAAGCCTTTTCGGCTCTATTGAGCGCGGGTATCCCATTCGTGGAGGACACCACCACGTCGGAACCCACGGAAGATGAACTCGTGGCTGTCGAGGCCACGGAGGCTGAACCGGAGATCGATCTTTCGCTCGACGACTATCTTGCGAATATCGACACGGACGATACGATCGGTCTTTACCTCAAAGAGGTAAGCCGCGTTCCGCTGTTGACAGCGGAAGAGGAAGTCAAGCTTGCCCAGCGCATCGAACGGGGACGTATGGCGCGCGAGGAGCTTGCCAAAGGCAATGCCAGCCCGCGTCGCCGCACCGAGCTGCGCAAACTCATCGAGGATGGCTGGGCAGCCCGTGAGCATCTCATCACGGCCAACTCCCGGCTCGTAATTTCGGTTGCAAAGAAATACATGGGGCGCGGTGTGCCCTTCCTGGATCTGATCCAGGAGGGCAATATCGGCCTGATCCGCGCCACGAAGAAATTCGATTACCGCCGCGGGCACAAGTTCTCGACCTATGCCACCTGGTGGATCCGCCAGGCCGTGACACGTGCCATCGCCGACCAGGGACGCACGATCCGTGTGCCGGTGCACATGGGCGACCAGATTAACAAGTTACTGCGCGTCCAGCACCAGCTGACCCAGCGCCTGGGGCGTGAGCCCAGCGTCGAGGAACTGGCCGAAGCCCTGGATGTGCCACCCAAGAAGGTGGAGAACATGATCCAGGTGGCGAGGCGGCCGCTGTCGCTGGAAACACCAACCGACGACGAAGAGGATTCGGTGCTGGGCGATTTCATCGAAGACGATGAAGCGCCTCCGCCGGACGATACGGCAACCTACAACCTGCTGCGCGAGCACCTCGGCGAAGTCTTGAACGCCCTGCCGCCACGCGAAGTGCGTATCCTGCAGCTGCGCTACGGCCTGCTCGATGGACAGGCCTACACACTCGAAGAGGTCGGCCGCAAGATGGGCGTGACGCGCGAACGCGTCCGCCAGATCGAAGCACAGGCGTTGAGCCGGCTGCGTCACCCGTCCATCCGCCGTAAGCTGCGCGACTACCTGGGCGAATAAAATTTAATAATGAAACTGGAACGGGACGAGATCAAAATCGTCCCGTTTTGTTTTAAAATCAGAGTATCCATGCAGCCCATCCAACCGCGCATTGCAGAGACCTGGAATAAACTGAGCGAATCATGGCGGTTTGCCATTGCCGCTTTCGTAATCGCGAGATTGATCTTAGCGGTATGGTCGTGGGTGATCTTTACGATCCAGCCGGTGGCGGTCCAGAATTTTGAGTTATCGGGAGAGCCGGTCCTTTCCGTCTTCCGCCTGCAGGACAGCCAGGGGTATTTGTACCTGAGAGTTGTTAATGGAAACATCCTTACTTTCCAGCCCGTCAATGCGGAAGAACTTGCCGATCGGCAAACGGGCAGCCACTGGATCATCTCCACCGGAGAGTCTTCTGATGGGCCTTATCAGAATTCGGTCTTGTCGAGAGCCAAAACCCCGGCTTCGAATATTTTTCCCTATCTGGGGAATGCTCCACATCCGGGCATCTGGCTGGCGATGTGGCAGCGCTTCGACGCCAACTGGTACCTGTCCATTGCAGAACGGGGATATGGCAATGTTCCGGGCGATGTTCACTTTCCACCCTTATATCCGGTTCTAATACGGCTCCTGGAGCCCTGGCTTGGAAGTCCATTTTTAGCCGGATTATTGATCTCCCATCTTGCAACTTTACTCACCCTGAAACTCCTCTACGAGACATTCATGCAATGGGGAGACAGGCAGATCGGCCGCCGGGCCATGATCCTCTTTCTCATTTACCCCACATCATTCTTCCTGTTCAGCGCTTATACGGAACCCTTGTTTCTTGTCACAGCCTTGCTGGCACTCAGGGCTATGCAGTCAAAATCCTGGCCCTGGTCGGGGTTCTGGATCTTCTGTGCTGTCCTCTTCCGGCTGCAGGGTGTGGCATTGTTCGTTCCAATGCTCTTCCTGATGTGGAGGGATGTTCCATTCCTGCGCAAGCTGTCTCACTGGGCAGGCCTGGGGATTGCAGGTGTAAGCGGGCTTTTGTATCTCTATCTGCGTTCCCGACAGGGTACAGAGCAAACCCTCCCGTTTGTGGAAACCGATCTACGTGCCCGGCTTGTGCCACCGTGGCAGTCCATTGTATATTCCATCGAAACCCTTTTCACGGGGAATGCCAATTTTATCGACACCCTGAATTTGACGGTAACCGTTTTGTTCCTCGCCCTGATCGTTTGGGGCTGGAAGAAAATACCCCTCGAATATACTGTTTACACGATTTTCAGTCTGCTTATCCTTCTGACCCGCGTGGTCGAAACCCAGCCCCTGATGTCCATGTCGCGCTATTCTCTCACTCTCTTCCCCTGTTTCTATACCCTGAGCCTTGCCGCGGACAACCCGTATCTGCGGCGTGTGCTTATCTATGGTTCTATCCTGCTTGCTCTTTATCTGAGCGGTCAATTTTTTATCTGGGGCTGGGTGGCATGAAACTCTCGCGCTTGCTCCTCCCTCGCCTGGAAGTCATCGTGTTAATGGCACTCTTCTGGGGCGTCGCCGCCAGCGGACCCCGAATCCTGAATTTCGACGGGGACCTGCCGCGTCACCTCCTCGTAGGACAGTTGATTCGCGAGAGGAGGAGCATTCC
>DATAKV010000307.1:0-4066 GCA_036261375.1 Anaerolineales bacterium | reverse complement strand
TGGAGAGTTTGCCTTGTATGATGAGAAAAACTGGTTTACAAAATCGTTTTCGAAAGGACAATGAGATGGAATACTATGTTCGATCCTTCCCAGGTTCCAGACCGATGGCATCTGCCGACTTTCAACAGGCCCTGCGAAAAGGGCAGTGGGAAATTTTTCTCAATGGAATTCTCCAGCGCTTGTGCATGATGACGCCCTTCGAAGTTGTAAGAACCCGGCTGAATCTTATCGCCCGGCTGGATCGAGGCCGCCAGGAGATCCGGCTGGATCAGATCATTGGCAGTGTGGGAAAGTGTCAATATTTCACCCGTTCCCTTTGGCCGCTTTCCCCTGCTCTTGAAGACCGCTGGATCAATATCTATGAGCTTATGCTGGGGCCCCACGGATATCCGCCCATCGATGTTTTCCAGGTAAAAGACCGGTACTTTATTCTGGATGGACATCACCGGGCCTCCGTGGCTCGTACGCTGGGGAACAAGACCCTGGAAGCCTATGTGATCGAATGGCCGGTACTGCCCATGTGACCAGGTTCCTGCTTGGGCTTTCGACCAGTCCAGGGTCTCTCCGGTCAGCCGATATGCCCTGCGAGATTTTCGGATACCCTTTAAGCTCAATTCCTGTACAAGGAGTCACGGACGCGTTTGATTTTCAATGATACCTATGAGCATTCATAACATTCTCTGGCAGGTGAACGGTGCGCTTTTCGACACCTATCCTGCCCTGACGTACTCGTTCAGCAAAGCGCTCAGCGAGATGGGTTTTTCGGCTGCGTTGAATGTGATCGACGGGCTGGTTCGCCAGTCACTCGATGACAGCGTGGGCATATTATCCGGGCGCTTCAAACTGGATCCGCAGCTGCTCCGGCAGAAATTTATTGAATCGTACAGGTCCATCTCTCCGGCGAGCCAGATGCCCTTTCCTGGCGTGCAACCTATTTGCGAGTTTATTTATCGCAACGGCGGCGCAAACCTGGCTTTGACAGACACCGGCGTGGAGTTTGCCAGCAGGTTGTTGGAGACACATCAATTTTCCGGGTGGATCGCCGATACGCTTTTCATGAAAAATAGCGATGAAAACCAAACCGACCCTTCTCTGCTCTGCGCCCTCCTGGACCGATACTCCCTTAACCCTGGCGAGACACTGCTCATCACCGCCCACGGTCTCGATGTTCAGGCGGGGAGAATGGCGGGCATCCGCACATGCCTGTATGGAAAGGCTGAGACGAACTTTGCTGCGGATCTACAGATCGAAAAGTACAGCCAATTACTACACTTGCTGGGGGCAGAAAAGCGGTAAGGGATACAGGTGGCTGAACATTACCGTGCTTCGGTTGCTCGTTCCCTGAGAAGATCCTACGATCGAGGCACAAGTTACGGAATGGAATGTACTGCCCACATGACCAGGTCCCGGTCTCATCTTCTGACCAGCTTTCGATCTCCCCGGGCCGCGGATGCGCCTCGGGAGATTTTCTTTTATTCTGTCGACAGAATTGCAAGATAAGGAGACGACCTATGTCCAAACATGGCGACTTTGTAATCGAGACGCATGGCATAACGAAGTCATATGGCGAAGTCAAAGCGCTTCGCGGTGTGGACCTTCAGGTGCCGCCCCATACGATTTTTGGATTTCTGGGTCCGAATGGAGCGGGCAAAACCACGTTCATGAAGATCTTGTTGGGCTTAAGTCATCCGACCTCTGGAGCGGGCACGATCTTTGGACAGGATATTGTGAAAGAGAGCGTGACGATCCGTGAGCGGATTGGCTATCTGCCGCAGCAGCCCCGTTTTATCGAGCATATGTCTGCTCGTGAAAACCTGCTTTTCACCGCAAGGTTCTTCTTTCGCGGCCCGCAGCAATCCATCCGGGAACGGTGCAATGATATGCTGGAGCTGGTCGGGCTGGCCGATAAGGCAGACCGCCCGATCAGGAGTTTTTCCGGCGGAGAGAAGCAGCGTCTTGGGATCGCGCTGGCCCAGGTCAATTATCCCGACCTGCTCATCCTGGATGAACCCGCCTCTGCGCTTGATCCGCTTGGGCGACAGGACGTACTCCATGTGATGTCCCGGCTTCGGAAGCACACCACCATCTTTTACTCGACCCATATCCTTGATGATGTGCAGCGTGTCAGCGACGGGGTCGCTATTCTCAACCATGGGCAGGTTGTAGCCAGCGGCCCGATCGGGCAGATCCTGGATGGGAAAGAGGGGGTGGTGTACAGCCTCCTCGTGAAGGGATCGCCTGCCGGGGTGGGTGAGCGTCTCTCCGCCCTGCCGTGGGTAACCCATGCCACGGTGGCTCAAAAGAACGGATCCAGTCTCTGGCAGGTGAGCGTCAGTGACGAAACCGCAGCTGAAACAAGCCTGTTGCGGACCCTGCTGGAAGACCGAACTTTGACAGTGACCGATTTCCGCCGCAAGAAATACGAACTGGAGGAAGTTTTCATGAAGATCGTGAATGGAGGCAACCATGGCCGCTAACCTGAAGCTCGAGCACGCCCGTGAATGGAGCGCTGTGCGTGGTTTTTCGAATCTGCTGTGGAAAGAGAACCGCGCCTGGTGGGGCACCCGCCGCGGGTGGGTCAATGCAATTTTGTGGCCAGTCTTGCTCGGCGGACTGGTCGCTGTGATCCTTTGTGTGCTCCCCGGCGTAGCGGATCCAGGCAATGACCCCAATGTGGCTGCCGCAGGAGGGCCGCTGCCGTTTGCCTTGCAGATGGGACGTACGGTCTTCTTCGAACTGGGAACGGTGGCCGTGGCGCTGGGTGTGATCGTGCTGCTCCAGGATTCGATCGTCGAGGAGAAGCAGTCTGGTGTGGCCGAATGGCTGCTGGCCAAACCTGTGGCGCGGCGCTCGTACGTGCTGGCCAAGCTTGTCGCTTCTACGCTGGCTGTTTTGACGCTGCTGGTTGCCCTGCCTGCCCTGGTGAGCTACCTGCTGTTGAGCATACGCGAAGGGATGCCCTTCCCGCTGCCGTCCTTCCTGGGTGGACTCGGCATCATGACAATGCATACCTTTTTCTATTTAACGCTGACCCTGATGCTGGGAACGGTATTCAACAACCGTGCACCCATCCTGGGAATCGCGCTGGGGTCGATCCTGGGAGGAACATTACTGGGTGGGCTCATCCAGCCGCTTCTGTATGTTACGCCCTGGATGTTGGGCAAATTTGCTTCCCTGGTGGCCGGTCGTGAGCCAGTGCCGGCGGGCTTGCTTTGGGCGCCGTTGTGCGCTACCGCAGTTTGGAGCGCTATCTTTCTCCTGGTGGCGCTGGTCAAATTCGAGAGATCGGAGTATTAGCCATGTCAAGAAGGTCTACGGGTACTGTGCTGGTCGCTGTTTCAGCTCTTCTGTATGCCAGTCGTTTTCTGGCGGCTGCCATATTTGGCTCGGGTGTTTCAAGCTGGAACACCGAACTGTTCAATGCCATGCTTCACAATGTGGGTCCGGAATTATTGTTCTGGAGCCGCATGGCGTTCCTTGCCGGGCTGGCCTATCTGTTTCTGGCTGAGGCCGAATCTATCCTGAAACACAGGAAGGTATCGGGCGACGAATAGAGGATGTCTTCGAAATGATTGAGCATTCCTGTTCTGATTGAGTGACGGGTCGTTTGTGATCTCAAAGCCTCGCTCATAAAGGACGGGCTGAGAGAGCCGCAATATTCTCTCGAGACCTTACTTGTCACGCTCGTAAAAGATGTCCTCCAACTGTCCTACAGGCCAGCCTCGGTTTTATGGAGATACTGGTTGCCATGCTGTTGCTGGTTTGGATGGCCAGGCGTTATGTAAAGAAGTTAAGAAAGGATGAAAGGAGTCTGTGATGAATCATGAGTTCTGGGTCATGGTTGGATGGCTGATAGCAGCGAGTCTTCTGGGATTTGGGACCAGCGCTGTGTTTGCCGGATGGTTGAAGCTGCCGCGTCGCCGCTTTCTGATTCCTTATGTGATAATTGCGAGTCTCTATCTGTACAGTTTCGTCACGCTGAACGATATCGATTTTGTAAGCATGCTCACAAGAAACTGGGTGTGGGGAACACTGGCAGGCATGCTTGTCAGCATCTTTCTGGTAA
>DATAKV010000427.1:0-2024 GCA_036261375.1 Anaerolineales bacterium | reverse complement strand
CAGAAGGGACAATACCAGGCGCGGATGCTGGTAGAGATAGGTGGACACACGGCTTAACATCTCAGCCTCCCACCCGGTTGATGTGGTCTTTGTGCCAGTGTAAGCGCACCTTCTGTCCTTTGGCTGCCAGCACATCCATGGAAGTGGTCTTCAGATTTTGTTCTATGACAACAAGATCGCTGCCGTCTTCGATCTCGACCAGATAACGGGTAAACAAGCCAAGATACACTACATCCCGGACCACGCCGTCGATGCAGAGCATATCCGTTCCGGGTTCACCGTTTTTAGGATCTAGATGGATCTTCTCCGGGCGGATGGAGAACATCTCCGGAGAGCCTGTGATCCGCCTAGCAACTTCCCCGCCGACCAGGTTGGATGTGCCTACAAACCCCGCCACGAACGCCGAAGCGGGGTGCTCGTAGATCTCAGACGGCGCGCCCACCTGCTGGATTTTGCCCTCATTGAAGACTGCGATGCGGTCGCTCATCGTCAGCGCCTCTTCCTGGTCGTGGGTCACGAACACAAATGTGATCCCGACCCGTTTCTGTATCGCCTTGAGCTCCACCTGCATTTGCTGTCGAAGCTTCAGGTCAAGCGCGCCGAGCGGCTCATCGAGCAGAAGGACCTTGGGGTGATTGATCAAGGCGCGCGCAAGCGCCACACGCTGGCGCTGCCCTCCGGAAAGCTGAGAAGGCTTCCGCTGTCCATACCCGGGCAGGCGCACGAGCTCCAGCATTTCCTCCACCTGCTTGTAGCGCTCCGCTTTCGGAACACCCTTGACCATCAATCCATAGGCAATGTTGTCCGCGATGGTCATATGCGGGAAGAGAGCGTAATCCTGAAACACTGTGTTTACATCCCGCTCATAGGGCGGCAGGTTGGATACGTCCTTCCCATATAAAAAAATATTCCCGGACGTGGGACGATCGAAGCCGGCGATCATGCGAAGACAGGTCGTCTTTCCGGAACCGGAGGGACCGAGCATCGAAAAGAATTCACCATCCTGGATCTCAAGGTTGGCGCGATCGACTGCTTTTACTTCTCCAAAGTGGCGGCTTACATCGTCAAAGCGGACGGCGGGCAGAGATGCGTTCATCATATAGGTAGCTCGCTTGAAATTGGATACTTTCTTATAAGGACATCAGGCGGGACAGCAGTTGTCCCACCATCCCGCCTGATGTCAAAGACTGGTTTAGCGACCGCCGATCACCGCCACATAATTCGTTACCCATTCATGGTAGGGAACACATTCTGTGCTGGCATCTGTATCACCGCAATCGGCGCTCGGTGTGCGCCACCATACGATCTGGTCGAAGTTATTCAGACCATTGTTGACACAGCCGTCGGGTCCGAGCAATTCGTTACCTTCGCAGGCATCCAAACGGACAGGAATGTTCTGGAACCAGGCAGCCAGGTCACCCTGGACCTTGGGATTGAGCGACCATTCCATCCATTTGTAGGCGCAGTTGGGATGTGGCGCGTCGACGTGTAGCATGGTCGAATCTGCCCAGCCGGTTGCGCCTTCCACGGGAACCACCTTTTCGATCGGCGCGCCGCCTGCCTTGAGCAGGTTTGCCTGGAAGGGCCAGGAACCGGAGGCAGCCACGCCTTCATTGGTGAAGTCCTCCATCTGGACGAAGGCATCGTGCCAGTAGCGGTTGATCAGTTTGCGCTGCTCGCGCAGAAGATTGATCGCGGCATCAAACTGTTCGCGGTTCAAGGCATAGGGGTCATCGATGCCCAATTCGGGATTGTGATGCTTCAAATAAAGAGCCGCATCGGCGATGTAGATCGGACCATCGTATGCCTGGATGCGCCCAGCATTCGATTCGCCATCGGGCAGGGTCATCTCCTGGAAGACAACATCCCAGCTTGTGGGCGGCTGATCGCCAAAGACCTCGGTGTTGTACATCAGGATATTCTGACCGGAGGAATAAGGAACCCCATAATGCTCGGCGGTGCCATCGCCATCTTTATCCACCGTATGCCAGGGGGCATTCTGCAAACGAGGATCGATTTCGCTG
>DATAKV010000399.1:0-5956 GCA_036261375.1 Anaerolineales bacterium | reverse complement strand
TCACAGCCCCATTCGAAACCAGGATCTGGTCAGCATTGCTCAATGCTGATGCTTCCCGCATCAAACTTTCGGCCGGGAGGTAACGATTGTTGGAATCGATATCCGGTTCGAGCAGTCGCAGACACGCAGGCGGATCAAAATAAAAGGCAACCGCCTGCGATGTATTACCATGGAAACGACCGGCGATGTAATCATATTCGATAGGGACATCCGGCTCAAGTGCCGGTAGAGAGGCGTCCAGGCGATTGGTGGGATAGAAGAGAACATATCCAATGTTATCTGCGCTCGAATTCGGCGCATAGATCCAGTTGAGCGGCGCGCTCAGAGAATTATCTGCTGAAAGGGATAATTCTTCGTTCATCAGAACGGCGGTGTCCGGTTTGAGGCCGGGTGCACGCCAGGTCATCTGCCAGAACAGATTCTTCTGCGCCTGCCAGTCACGGAGATAATCCATGGACCAGAGGAACTGTCGTCCCGCGGCAAGTCCTATCAGTACTGCCAAAGCAGCATAACGAAATCGAGCAGGAATGAATTGCAGCAGGCCGGCCAGGATTAAGCTTACGGCAAGCATAAACGGTAGGGTAAAGCGGCTGGCGGGATGTGCCAATGATATCGTAAGTCCTGTCAGCCAGAATGGCGCACCTGCAAAAGGCAGCAGGAACAAGCCCAGGCCGATCGCGTAATACGAACCTCTCCGTTCTTCACCATCCCTGTTTTGCCGGAATAAGAAGTAAAAGGCCATTACAAATACGAGCAATGACACGATACCGTAGAGTGAGATCGTCCGCACGCCATGCATGGAGAGGTCCACGGCGGTGAGTACCTGCATCCATGCCGAGAGGAACACGGTCCACAGGCTGAGGAGAAACGTCGGGATCTGCGAAAGCAGACCGCCGCCTGCCTGGGATGCTGTGCCGATTTCATAGATCTGGTTGTTGAAGATGAACAGGCGGGACAATACGGCCAGGGCAAATACGACCAGATAGGGAATCCACAAGTTGAGGGCCGGCCTGATCCGCTGGCGCGGGTCGGGATAATCGTCACGCAGCGCAGTCCATAGAAATCCGATGCGCGCAAATTCCAATGGGAAGAAATATTCCATCATCCACAGGTTAAGCGCGGAAAAGAGAAGGGCGGGAACCGTCTGGCGTTGGAGCATGAGGTAAATGGAAAACAGAAAAAAGAACAGGACAATGAAAAAATGGCTGTAAAGATAAGCTCCCCACTGCTGATTGAAACCGGGATATAACAAAAAGAGAAGTGCAACGACAAGTGCAAAGCGCGGCCGGTCTTTCCAGAGTTCGCGCACGATCAGCCAGACGACCAGCGCGCCCAGCCAGCGCCAGAGCAGCGCAAAAATCTGCCAGAGCACGGGAACCTGGGGAATGAGCCGCGTGGTGACCTGGTACAGCCAGCCCCACACAGGACGGTTGGTGGAAAAGTAGCGGGTCATCGCCTCAGGCCCCAGCTGATACCGGATCCATGACATGGGCTGATCATCCCAGTAGAAGCCGAGCTGGGGAATCAGGATCCCATAGGCAAGTATGGAAGTGAGAAAAAGGAGTACCGCTGGATGGAGACGTTTCATAAAAATCAACCTTGCGAAGGTTTCAAGCCTTCGCAAGGTTATATTTCATTTATTAATTCACAATCCATGTCCCGGTCTCGCCCTTAAGAGCGCGGCCGATATTCTCAGGGTTGGTGATCAACGCCTGTTTTCCTCCGTTCTCCAGGAACCAGACGATGGCTTGGATCTTGGGCGCCATGGAGCCCTTGGCAAAATGAATTCCCTCGGCGAGATACTGCTTCGCCTCCTCAAGGGTCATTCTGTCGAGCCACTTCTGGTCGGGTTTGCCGAAATTAATGGCAACCTTTTCGACCGCCGTGGCGATCAGGAACAGCTCCGCGCCGATCTCCTGGGCAAGCAGGGAGGAGGCAAAGTCCTTGTCGATGACCGCGGCGATACCTTCGTACTCGCCATTGCCCTGGTCGACAACCGGGATGCCGCCGCCGCCCACGGTGATGACGGTCACGCCGGCATTGATCAACAGCTTGACCGACTCCAGCTCGAGGATCTTCCTGGGCATCGGGGAAGCGACAACCCGCCGCCAGCCGCGCCCGGCATCCTCCACCACCGACCAGCCCATCTCCCGTTCGCGTCTCTTTGCTTCGGCTTCATCCATGAAAGACCCAATCGGCTTGGTCGGCTTCTGGAAGGCAGGATCGCTTTTGTCCACCAGGGTTTGTGTAATGATGGTCGCTGCGCTCTTTTGGATGCCACGGCGGTAATACTCATTCTGAAGTGCCTGCTGGAACTCATAGCCGATGGCGCCCTGCGAGTCTGCGCCGCACACATCCAGCGGGACCTCGTGCATGCCTTCCACCTTGGCGGCAATCTCCGAGCGGCGCAGGATGAAGCCAACCTGCGGCCCATTACCGTGGCCGATGGCCAGGTCCCAGCCGGCTTCGATCATATCGGCGATGTGGTGAGCGGTCTCGCGCAGGGCCTCCTCTTGAGCCTCCACGCTGACACGCTTCTCATCTTTGATCAGGGAGTTGCCACCGACGGCGATGACAGCGAGTTTTGACATTAATTCGTTCTCCTTATAGAGGAGTGCACAGGTAATCAAGGAAACAAGTAGACACAACTGTACTTATGTACATGTCTACTTGTCTACATTGTGCCTGCGTACTCAGCTCATCGTCAGCGCCATCACGGCCTTCTGGGCGTGCAGGCGGTTCTCGGCTTCATCGAATACAACGGAGTTGGGACCATCCAGCACGGCGCTGGTCACTTCGATGTCGCGATCGGCGGGGAGTGGGTGCATGTAAATAGCGCCATCCCTGGCCACCTTGAGCTTGGCATCGTCCATGAGCCAGTCCTTGTACAGATCCTGCAGCTTCTTGCCCTCCGCTTTATCAGTGGTCGTCAGCAGCGGACCCCAGGACTTGGCATAAATGACATCGGCGTCCTTACAGGCTTCGGTCATGCCATCCTTACTGTCGATGATCTCGAAGCTGGTACCGGCGATGCGGGCCTGTTCCTTTGCCTGCTCGACAATATCCGGCATGAGCGGGAACTCGGGCGGGTATGCCAGGGTAACATCCATCCCAAAGCGCGGCATCTGCAGGATCAGGGACTGGGGCACGGAGATCGGCTTGAGGTAAGAGGCCGCATAGGCCCAGGAGACCACGATCTTTTTTTTGCGCAGGTCGCGGCCCTTCTTCTCCATGATGGTCATCAGATCGGCAAGGCACTGGAAGGGATGATACACGTCGCACTGCATGTTGAGGACCGGGGCGCGGCTGGACCTGGCGACATCGTTCAGGTACTTGTTTCCGTCGCCGTAGTCGCAATGGCGGATGGCAATGCCGTCGAAGTAGCGGCCGAAGATCTCACCGATCTCCACGGGAGTGTCGCCGTGTGAGATCTGGGTGGTATTCGAGTCGATGAAGGCACCGTGCCCGCCGAGCTGGGCCATGCCTGCTTCAAACGAACCGCGCGTCCGGGTGGAGGAAAAGAAGAACAGCATCGCCAGCACCTTGTCACGCAGGTAGGCGTGCGGTTCACCGAGGGCACGCTTACGCTTGAGGTCCCAGGCCACATCCAGGACGGTTTCAACTTCCTCTTTTGTGAAGTCCAGGTCGCCGATAAAATCGCGGCCTCTGAAATTCGTTTGCATTGTCTTAGTCTCCTTGTCTTCTTTGATTATTTTTGTTTTATGGGGTGGTTCAACAACCGCATAGTCCACGTCAAAACCACCGAAGTTTTTTTATGTAGATACCCTCAAAATCTCGGCATCCACAAATTTTCCGTTATCCCAAAATAACCGCAGGCCCTCACACGGTTCGAAGTGCGGACCCCAGGAGGCGTGATCGGCATTTGGCAGGCAGGCGACAGCGCCAAGCTCCAGCACCCCTCCGTGGTTGATGACCAGAGCAGCACGGCCCTCTGCCAGGTAGTCCACAAGCTTGCGATACACACCTGCCAGTTGATTTGCATAACGGGCCGCAGCACCCCTCTTACGAACGGCTTCTGCATACTCTGCCAAGGTTAACGGCCAAGGCGCTTCGAGCTCCACATCGTTACCGTATGAGCTCATGAGCTCGCTCTGCTCGTCCACGGCGAAGCCCATCGCAATCGCGGTTTCAAAGGCACGCGGCAATGTAGAGGTCATCACGCGATCAAAGGGACCCAGGTTCTGCCCCACCAGCCGCGCCAGGGTCACACCCTGTTGGGAAAGATGGGCTCCGGGTTTGGAACGGATGGAGTGGCGGCGGATCTCGATTGTCTTCATGGGTGGAGGTAGACAGGTAGATCTGTGTGTACTATCTACCTGTTTCCCTGTCTACTTGATCAGGCTCGGCAGCAGCGCGTAGAATTCCGTTGCCTTGACCATGTCATCCAGCGGAACCGAGTCGAGAACCGTATGAGCAGTCTCTTCATCGCCTGGACCAAAGCCGATCGAAGGTATACCCGCCTTGCCGGCCCAGTAAATACCGTTCGTGGAGAAGTTCCACTTGCTGGAAGGCGCATCCGGAAGGCCGATCTGCTGGCGGGCTTCCTGCCCCGCCTGAACGAGCGGGTGATCCTCTTCCAGAGCCCAGGCCGGGAAGTACTTGTCCACAGGGAAGACGAACCCCGTGTAGGACGGCTCATCATAGAAAAGCTCCTCCACGTTGACTGTGTCACGGAATTCAGCCGGGATAAGCGCTTCTACCTGAGCCTTGACCTGTTCCTTGGTCTCGCCAAAGGTCATGCGGCGATCGATAAAGATAACCGCTTCATCTGGCACGGCATTGATCGAAGGCGTCTTGACCTGCATGTCGCTGACCGTGATCTTGCCATGACCGAGGAAGGGATGGTCACCGAGCTGCGGCTCAAGATCGCGAATACCGGCGATCACAGGGAGCAGCTTGTAGATGGCATTGTCGCCAAGATGGTTGGAGGCGGCATGCGCCGATTTGCCCTTGGACACAACTTTCATCTCAAGGCGTCCTTTGTGACCACGATAGACCTGCATCCTGGTCGGTTCGCCGATCACGACGAAATCCGGCTTAACCTTCGGGTCCACTTCGACGAAGGTGTTGGGTGCAATACCGTCGCACCACTCTTCCATGTTGCCAAAGTAATAAGCGGTCCAGCCGTCGAGCAGGCCAAGCTCATGAGCAAATGCCAGCCCGTAGACCATGCCCGGAGTGGAGCCTTTCTCATCGCAGGCGCCACGCGCGTACAGGATACCGTTCTCGACCTTGCCCTGGAACGGGTCCCACTGCCAGGAGGCCGGGTCGCCGATTCCAACGGTGTCGATGTGCGAGTCGTAAACGATGACGCGAGGTCCCGAGCCGATTCGCCCCAGGATGTTACCCATCTTGTCGAAGCGGACCTCGTCAAAGCCCAGCTTGTTCATCTCGGCCGCGATACGCTCGCCGACATCCTTCAGCTGCGAATCCATCGACGGGATGGCGCAGATCTCCCGCATGAACTGGATGATGTTCTCGCGGTTTTGTTCGACTTTTTGTTGAATTTCCTGTACTTTCACGTTTACCTCGTTGTTGAAAATTTAGCCACGGAGTCACAGAGACTCAGAGATTCACTTTCTGTTCTTTAGGATGCCATAAAACAGCAGACTATTAAAAATGTTTTTTAATAGTTGAATGCAGGTCAGGCTTGGAGACTGACAACTTTTGATTCCGTGCTCATTGGCAGGCTACAAACCCGCACTACAAAAGCGTTGCTACGAGTTTCCGATCCGCCGGTTTACATGGAAATTGAAATAGCCGGGGATGAAGTAGCTCAGCGAGTAATCGACGACTGTGCCTTTACCATCGTACAGCTGGGAGGCAAAACGCAGCAGCACATCGTCGCGCTGGATCTCGAGCGCCTTGGCCACGTCTGCAGGGGCGTTTGTAGCGCTGATCGCGGCGCGGGAGACCTGCATGTCGATGCCGCATT
>DATAKV010000295.1:0-5777 GCA_036261375.1 Anaerolineales bacterium | reverse complement strand
CTCGGCTTTGAGAAAATCCAGAAATTCCTCGGTGGTCAGCGATTGGAACTGGAAGCGTTTCATATACTTCTGGATGAACGCATCGAAGCGTTCACGTCCCACGGCGTATTCACATTCCTTCAAGAAGAAGCAGCCCTTGGTCTAGGCCAGCACGGAAGGCATCGAATCGGCGTCCCGGCCGTCCTGCGGCTGCTTCAGGCAGGTGAGCGGCGACTCCATGCCGACGCGCTTCATGATCTCGTAGGTTCGTTTCTCATCGTACACGGCGTTCAGGTCGGCCGCCTCCTTGCCTTCCAGGATTTCGGTGATGCGAGTCTCGGCGTAGGTGGTCCAGCCCTCGTTCAGCCAGAAATCCTGCCAGGTGGCATTAGTCACCAGGTTGCCGGTCCAGGCGTGAGCCAGTTCATGGGTGACCAGATTGGCCTGACCGCGCGTGCCGAGGATGGCGGTCGGCGTTAAGAAGGTCAGGCGCGGGTTTTCCATCCCTCCGAACGGGAAGGAGGGCGGCAGGACAAGCATATCGTAGCGGCCCCAGAGATAGGGTCCTAACAATTTCTCGGCTTCGACCATGGTTTTTTCGGTCTCGGCGAATTCCCAGGCCGCGGCGTCGAGGAGTTCCGGCTCGGCGTAGATGCCTGTCCGTGGACCCAGCTCGCGGAAGTCCAGATTGGCGACCGCGATCGCAAATAAATAGGATGGGATGGGCTGTGGCATTTTGAAACTGAACCAGCCCCGTTCTTTCGACGCATCAACCTGTTCCGCCGCCATGACCGCGGACAAGCCTTCAGATACTTCTACCTCGGCTGTATATGTGAACCTCACGGACGGCGTATCCTGGCAGGGGAAGATACTGCGGGCATTGCTGGCCTGGCACTGGCTGTATAAAAACGGGTGTTTGCCGCCTGCTGTCTGGGAGGGGCTCATCCACTGCAGGGCGCGGGCTTCCGGTGAAGTGCGGAATTTAAGGGTGAAACTCGAAGCGCCAGCCAGCCCCTTCACGTGCAGTCGCTCCCCGAGTGTTTCATCGCTGGCATCCAATTCCCACGCAAGCTGCTGGTCGTCGACACGCGCTTCCTGAATCTCGAGCTTATACGTGTCAAGATACAGCGAGCCGTGGACAGGTTCCTGCATTTGATATCTCGCTTCGACGTCCAGCGTATGGGAGTCGAAATCGATACGGATGTGAAAGTCGATGTGCTTGATCTTTCCCTGTGCCAGGTCGGCATAGGAAGTGGGGTCATGAAGTGTCATTTACGGCTCCGAATTAATTTGTATGTATTGTACCGTGCATAGACCGAAGGCAGACCATTCAAGAGTAAAATACTCCAATAACTGCGCCAAGGAGCCTCTCATGAATAAGGTTGACGGTATTCCCGGGTATTCGCAGGAGGAAATCATTCACCAGATCGAGTTGAACCTGTGGGAGACATGGTCCAACTTTGGGCGCGGTCCGGGCTGCACCCTGCATGATGAAGGTGATGTACTCTGGTTTGAAACACCAATCCCATTCCATCCTTATAATACTGTTCTCAAGTTTCAAGTGGAAGATCATATCGACCGGAGACTCGATCAGATCCTTGGCCGTTTTTCAGCCCGCCGGGTCCCCGTTCTATGGCTCCTGCCTCCTTCCTCACAGCCGGCCGACCTGGCAGACAGGTTGTCTGCACGCGGCCTGCAGGAAATCGAGGTAGCCCCATGCATGGCCCGCAGCCTGGAGGGTTTGCCTGATGCACCGCCTCTACCGGCAGGAGTGGAAATCCGGGAAGCAGTGGAGGATACCGACCTTGGCGAGCTCTCTGAATTTGCTGCCTGGCGCTGGGGCGTCCCTGATGAATACCGCCTGCAATTGAGGGATATGCTCAAAAAGTTTGAAATTGGAAAACCTGATTCCAAGACTCGCATGTGGCTGGCATGGAAGGAAGGTGTCGCGATCTCGAAGATTGGCTTGTATCAGGGGTCCGGTTCTGCGGGGATTTACGGTGTCGCTACCAAACCCGAAGCGCGCGGGCTCGGGATTGCCAGCGTCCTGATGAACGTTGCCATGCGCGCTGCCAGGGAGACCGGGTATGATCTCGTCGTCCTGGACTCCTCACCGCTCGCCGAAAAGCTGTATCAGAGGCTTGGATTTATTACCCTGGCTCCCCTGCGATTGTTTTCGGAGGAGGCCGCGTATCTATGATTTCTCGGCTGCCAGGTTCACAAAATCGGCGAACAGGCCGTAGGCTGTCTCGACCGGTCCGCCACTCATGCCCTCGCGCTCCGAAACGGTGATCGAGTAATCGGGCAGGACATCGGTGCGGAACGAGACACCGGTGGAGGAATTCATCATCCCATACAGCGGTGAGGACGGGTCCAGCAGCTCCGGCGCGACCGAGGCCTTGATCTCATCCCCGGCTTTTTCCACAGAGCAAACCAGCTTATAACGTTTTCCCTGGGCCTTCGCCGCGGCGATCATCCCGGGGGTGATCCCGCGGATGCCGGTCGGGTCCACCTCCTGGGGGGTGAAGGGCCTGTCCATCAGCACCGTGATCAGCGCCGCGACCTTGATCGCGGCGTCCCAGCCGTCCACGTCGTTGGTGGGGTCGGTCTCTGCCACGCCGATAGACTGGCAGTATTTCACTGCGTCCTCGTAAGACTCCCCAGCTTCCATGCGCGAAAGAATGATATTTGTCGTGGCGTTGAGAATACCTTTGAAAGAGAAAAGCTCCGCAAGAGGGAATGACTCGCGAAACACAGAAAAGACCGGTGCGCCGCCCAGTACGGTCGATTCGAAACGGAACGATTTCCCCTTGGAGCGGGCCAGCTCCGTCAGCTCGCGATAGCCATGCACCACAGGCCCCTTGTTGGCGGTGATGGCATGCTGGCCCAGCTCGAGCGCCAGGCGAATGTGGTCGAGGGCTGGCTGCCCCGTCTGCGTGTTGACCGGTGAGTTCTCGAACATCACATCGGCCTGTGAGTGCCGGATGACGGATATGGAATCTGCAATAGGATGCGTGGAAAGGGACGAGAGCGTCTCTCCAAGTTCGACAAGGTTCAACGCCTGGCTGACATCCAGTCCATCCGGGTTCACGGCAAAGCCATGTTTCCTGGTGGCGATGCCTGTCACGGAATAGGTGATGTCGCAGGTTTCTCTGAGCAAATCCCGTTTCCGTTCCAAAAGACGGACCAGGGAACGGGCGACATTTCCAAACCCGATGAATGACAGACGATAATGAGACATGGCAGGCTCCTGTTTTATGACGATCCCCTGCATTATACGCTTGCCTTAAGAAAGCCGGAACTCCCTTCTGCGCCTGGGACCGAAGGGGTAACAGGGGATTCCAGCGTTCGTTAAAGGGGTTATCCCGAAGTATTCCCTGTCATGCGAAGAATAAAATGCATGGCAGAGTTAAAGGAAAGGAGTAACGATGGCCAAGTGTGAAGTCTGTGGAAACAACTATGACAAGTCGTTTGAAGTGAAGCTGGGAGGCGAAACCCACGTGTTCGACAGCTTTGAGTGTGCGATCCATGCGCTGGCGCCCACCTGCGCCCACTGTGGATGCACGATCATCGGCCACGGCATGGAGGTGGGGGATGGTAAGTTCTATTGCTGTGCCCACTGTGCCAGCCAGCATGGTGTGGATGAATTGGAAGACCGGGTGGAAGAGCCCGCAAGCTAAAAAATCGGGTTGGACATTTGTCCAACCCGATTTTGTTTAAAGCGGGGGCCACGGCATAGCACGCCGGTCGCGCGGCTGGCGGGGGAAGGAGCCTTTTTTGAGGAGGGCCTGGGCCCGGGAGCCGAGCGCGGAGATCTCCTCGGGGCTGAGATAGGGCTGCAGGCCGGCCAGCAGGCTGCGGCTATTGACGATGCGCAGCCGCTCCAGCAGGTCTTCGGGGATTTTTTGACCGCTGAAATCCCAGAGCACGGTCCGCAGCTTGTCCTCCTCGTGGAAGCAAATACCATGATCGATCGCGTAAAGCTGGTGTGTGCCTTTTTCAAAGAAGATATGTCCGCCCTTTCGGTCGGCGTTGTTGATAAGCAGGTCGAAGAGGGCCAGGGGACGCAGGCACTGGCGGTCCTCGTCGCTGAAGTTGAAGTAGTGATAGTTCGGATCGTACTCGATGAACTGCTGCAGCGACCCCGCGCCGTGCGGACCATCCTGGCGGAGGGTTGTATACGGGACAATATGGAAGCCCAGCGCCTCACTGACGAGATAAGCGGCCACTTCACGAAAGGCGAGCGTATTTTCGGGGAAATCCCACAAAGGCTGTTCGCCCCGGCTCGGCTTGTAGACGGCCGGGTACGAAGCGCCCTCGTAATGGACGCTGACCAGGAACGTGTAATTCGAGCCGAGAACAAACTGTCCCTTGAGCTCGTATTCCCCGCATTGCAGGGCGGTTTTCAGGATTTCAGTTACCATGTCTGTTCAAGTTTATCAGCATAAAACTTTATGGCGCGCCGGTAACGGAGGATGCCTTCGTCGGCGGAGGTGTCGGCCAGGCTGTTCAGTAAGATCTCCATTGCCCTGGAATTTTCATGGATATTATGCAGCGCCATCGCAAGAAATACCTTAAATTCGTGGCAGTCAGGAAACAGGGTCAGCGCATGCTGGAAGGTGTCGATCGATTTTTGATATTCGCCGATGGCCCGGTACGTGCTTCCCTTGCCTAGCAGGGCGCTCTTCAAATCGTCACCGCTGAGCCCGTTCCGGATCGCCTTGTCATAAAACGGGATGGCCTCACGTTCCAGGCCAAGCAGGTCATGGATCCAGGCGCACTGGTAATTGACCTGAGAATCTTCCGGGAATTCAGAATGCAGCTCGAGCAGGAGCTGGCGTGCTTCCTCATGCTTTCCGGTTTCACGGTATTGTATGGCAGAGTGGAGACGCTGTTGTAAAGTACTCATAAAATATTAACGAAGAATCTGCTCTTAGCTTGTTCAACGAGGCGGGATAGGCTATGTGACGAGAATGAAAAACCCTCATTCCCAGATATGAACTGCTAAAACAAACAACCTAATCGAGGATTAGGTTGTCCTTGTAAACCTGATTTTCCGTAGACCATCGAAAATCACTTCGTTAATGCTTATACCCGTTCTTCTTCGGGCAGAAGTGACCTTCAGGTTCCATGGGCTGGCCGCACTGCGGGCACATGGGACGGCCGCGCGAGGCAACCTCCACACCCCAGCGGGCCAGCATCCGCACCTGGGTGCGCGAGGCCCAGAAGCGGACCACCGCCGCCGACTCGGGATCGTCCTCCTCGGTCAACAGCTCCTTGGTGAAGACCACCACGCGGTCGCGCTCCTTGTCGTATCCCAGCCCGATCTCACCCACGCGGAAGAGCGGGTCGACGGGTGGGTTGATGCGCATGACGTCCTCCACGTAGTCACCGGAGGCTTCATCCAGCTCAGGATTCTGCTCACTGACCTGGGAGAGGAACTGCTCGATACCGATTGCCATGGATTGCAGCTGGGCTTTTTCGATAATGACGGTAATGGTGCGCTGGTCCTGATAGGCTTGAAGATAGAACACCCGCTGGCCAGGTTTTCCAATGGCGTCAGCGGTAATATGGTCACAGGGGTCTACGTCAATTTCAAAGCGGGGCATATTTTTCCTTCACTGAGGCGGAGTATACCACCCCCTCCCGCCAACCGTTCCCTGAAATCCGTAAGAAATATGTAAACAGTTCTTACTGCTTGTCTCATAAATAGTTAAACTTTTCCAATGCGTTTGTAGGCTGAGATTCAAACCCTGTGTTTAGATAATGATGCGGTTCTCTGTAATCACATCCCGGAA
>DATAKV010000364.1:0-7166 GCA_036261375.1 Anaerolineales bacterium | reverse complement strand
GCTGCCTGGCGGATGGCGCGCAGGATCCGTACCGGGTCATCCTGGATGGACGTTGGCCCGCAGGCGCGGATCAGGCGGTTGCGCAGGTCGGATGCGCCGTTGAGCGGATCAAGGAGAGTCTGGGATCTCAGGTCGAACGCGATCGCATTGAACGTAAAATCACGGGCGCGCAGGTCCTGCTCCAGATTGCTGCCCCGGTACGTTGCAAAATCCAGGAACGTACGCGTGCCATCCTGATCCGTGACGATGACCCGGCCTGTGTCGCGTTCTTCATCCAGGGCCATGAAGCCGGCATGGAGTGCGTTGGCCACGCGCCGGGCGAGGGCAATCCCATTGGATGGCACCGCAAAGTCAAGGTCCGGGGACGAGCGTTTGAGGAGCATATCCCGCACAGCACCGCCTACCAGGTACAGCTCCTGGTCGGGAAGGGCATCTCGGACCCTGTCGATTAAAGGCGAATACGAAAATGGAATGGGCATGAAGACTAACTCGATCCGTTCCTTGTGCCTGCTGGTCTTGGCAGCTCGCAAAGCCTGCTCGGGAGTGCCTCCCTGGGCGATGATCCGGCCGTTCAGGCGGGCGACCCAGCGCCCGGCATAGGGAGATGCGGAATCGTGGGAATTTCCAGTCATGCGGCTTTTCAGGCAGGCGGCTTGTATTTATTCAGGTCGACCACGCCAACGAAAGGCAGGTTGCGATAATACTCGTCCAGGTCGAGGCCATACCCAAAAACGAATTTGTTGGGAATGTCGAAGCCGCGGTAATGAATGGGGACTGTCGCCTCCCGCCGCTCTGCCTTATCCAGCAAGGCGCAAACCTTCAGGCTGCGGGGCTGACGCAGGTTTAACAGCTCGAGCACCGAGGCAATCGTGTGTCCACTGTCGATGATATCTTCAACGAGGAGCACATCCTTGTTATGGATGTCGGTCTGCAGGTCGAGGGTGACGCGAACGGAGCCGCTCGATTCGCGTTTACCCACACCGTAGGAGGAGACCGCCATGAAATCCATCATATGCGGGGAGGAGATATTGCGGCTCAGGTCCACGAGGAAGGGAACACCACCGCGCAGGATGCAGATCAGCAGGAGGTTCCCATCGGGATAGTCTCTGCTGATCTCGGCCCCGAGTTCGGCCGTCCGCTTTCGCAGGGTTTGTTCGTCGATCAGGATTTCAGCGAGGATATCTTTGTAATCTTGGATCATAGGAGTTGCCGTGTCAGATAAAAGGATGAAATTCGATCTGTAGGTCGCGTTCTACTACCGTGGGACCTCATGATGGATGCGGCAGCGGGCTTCGTACATTTCAGAAGCGCCGACGATCACGACCGGGTCATCATAGCGTGCAGGTTTGCCATTGACCAGCCGCTGTGTGCGCGAAGCTTCATCACCACAGACCATGCAGATGGCGTGGAGCTTGTCCACGTGCTCGGCCCGGGACATCAGAAAGGGCATGGGACCGAACGGCTCGCCGCGGAAGTCGGTATCCAGTCCCGCCACCAGGACGCGGACCCCCCGGGCGGCCAGCTCATCGGCAATCTGGACAACCTCGGGATCGAAGAACTGGGCTTCATCGATTCCCACAACGGTCGTATCCTTGTCGACCTTGTTGCGGATATCCGCTGCCTTTTCGACGGGGATGGCATCGAAATTGGAACCGGCGTGGGAGGTCACTTTTTCCACGGCATAGCGGATGTCGATTGCCGGTTTGAAGACCTGTACTTTCTGTTTGGCAATGGTGGCACGTACCAGGCGGCGGATCAATTCGTCTGTTTTGCCGCTGAACATGGAACCGCAGACGACTTCGATGGAACCGTGTGTGTGACGCATTTGGCCTCTGGTCATTGCGGAAACCTCTCCAGCAAGGAGATTGCTTCGTTGCTCCCACCGGTCGCTCCTCGCAATGACACTTGTGTGGAATAAAAAACGGGCATGGCGCTTGTGCACCATGCCCGTAAGTTTACCTGAGATTATCTAATCCGCAACCCTTATGCTGCCGCTGCCGGGATCTCATACCCCAGCGAGCGCAGCTTCTTTTTGGCTGCGGTCAGGGATGCCTGGCCAAAGCCGGGCACCGCCAGGATGGCTTCGTTGCCATCATTGAGCTTCTCGAGGAACTGGCCAACATTCTCGATGCCGGCCTTCCGCAGGGCTTCGACAGCGCGGGAGGTGAGTCCCAGATCGGCGATCGGGCGTTCGGGTGAGCCCTTGAGCTCTTCCTTGGCCTTCTGCTGCTCGACATAGGTCTGGCGGACCGAGAGCTTCTTGTAGAAGCGGTCCACCTGGCCCTCGATGTCGAGGAGGCGGGAGGCTTCACCGGTGAAGAACGGGTGGCAGTTCGAGCAGATGTCGACGCGTATTTCTTTTTTTGTGGAACCGGTTGTCCATGTAGTGCCACAGGAAGCGCAGGTCACCTTCGCATCTGTGTAAAAGGTGGGATGAATATCGGTCTTCATGTTACTCCTCTGCCAGAACAGGCTGGGGAACAATATTGACGCGTTTCTGTCCGTGTGTGATATCGTACATCACGATGCCGTCCGAGGTGGCGAACAGGGTGTCGTCCTTGCCGGCGCTGACGTTCAGACCGGGCTTGATCTTGGTGCCGCGCTGTCGGACCAGGATGTTACCAGACAGCACGAATTGGCCTGCATAGCGTTTGACGCCCAGGCGCTGGGAATTCGAGTCTCTACCGTTGCGGCTGGAACCGCCGCCTTTTTTATGTGCCATTTCTACCTCACTTTATTTCTTGCTTGTTTTCTTCGCGGCAGGTTTCTTTTCGGCGCCGGCTTTGCGTCCGCCTGAAAGCTTATCCTGAAGTTTCTGAAGGCCATCCCAGTCACCATCTGCAGCAAGTCTGGCCTGCTGCGGCCAGGTGCTGGCATCCATCATTTTCAAGCCAGCCTCGGACAAAATGGTCTGGATATCTTCCACCTTGGCATTTGCCAGGGCTTCAAACGTAGGGATGCCGCCGGCGATCAACGCTTTCGAAACTTTGGGACCAATGCCTTCGATCTTGGCGAGGTCATCCGCTTCGACCTTCTTCTCGACCTTGGTTTCGCTCTTGCGCTCTTCATCGGGTCGGCCGATAAAATCGACCAGCAAACGTGTGTACTGCTGGCGATGCCCGCCGCGCACACGGATGCGTTTCTTCGGGCGATATTTGAATCGGTCGATCTTGGGGCCTTTGACGTGGTCCACCACCGTGACTTTGACGAGGATGTCGCTCACAGTGGGCGTCCCGACCATGACATCGTCACCGTCTGCCATCAGCAGGATGCGGTCGATGTCGAATTTTTTACCCGCTTCCACGGGAAGGCGATCCACCTCGATGGTGCGCCCTTCGATGGCACGGTACTGCTTGCCACCGCTTTCAACGATTGCGAATCTCATTTTTTATTCTCCAGTCATTCACTTCGCCGCCTGCCTGCGGGTCGTCGCTCGAACCATCGCCTGCGCACGGGGAAGCTGGGGGTACAAAGTTTTGCCTCAGCGAATCCAACTGCTGAGGCAGAAGCGGACGAATTATACATGGCGGTTGGAGATGTGTCAATGACTACGCAGCTTTTTTTGCCGAAACCGAGCCTTTTTTGCAAAAACTTCGCTGTATTGACAAATCGCGTTCCATCCTGTACCCTCCGAATATGACCGAACTCAACCCGATCCAAACCCAGATCGTTGAATCACCACTTGACTCAAAACTCTTTGTCTCCGGGCCGTATGGGACCGGGAAAACCGCGGCTGGTGTCGAGCGGATGCACTTCCTTCTACGCCAGGGTGTGCCGGCCGAGTCCATCCTGATGCTCACCCCTCAGAAGACCATGCAGGAGCCGTTCCTCGACCTGCTCTACAGCCCCGAGCGCGAGCCCGGCGGGGAGGTGACCTCGGCTACGATGGGCGGCCTCGCCCGCCGCATGGTGGACCTGTTCTGGCCGCTCGCCTCGGAAGCTGCCGGATTCGCCAACCCGGACCAGCCTCCCATCTTCCTCTCGCTCGAGACCGCCCAGTATTATATGGCGCATATCGTCCGCCCACTGCTGGACGAGGGCTTTTTCGAGTCGGTGACCATGGACCGTAACCGCCTGTATTCACAGATCCTGGATAATCTCAACAAAGCGGCCGTGGTCGGCTTTCCGCACACCCAGATCGCCGAGAGGCTAGACGCCGCGTATTACGGCGATCCCGCTCAGCGGCGCGTCTACGCCGACGCACAGGAGTGCGCCAGCCGCTTCCGCGAATACTGTCTCCAGCACAACCTGATCGACTTCTCGCTGGTGATGGAGGTGTTTTCCAACATCCTGTGGCAAACGCCCCAGGTACGGGATTATTTAATGCGCTCCTACCGCCACCTGATCTACGATAATGTGGAGGAGGATAACGCCCGCTCTCATGACATCGTCCGTGACTGGCTGCCGAATTTCGAGTCGGCGCTGCTGCTTTTCGATCCAAGCGGCGGGTTTCGTTACTTCCTGGGCGCGGATATTCGGACGGGCAGCTCGCTGGGTGAACTGTGCGATGCGCAGGTCGAGATGCAGGAATCGTTCGTCTCCACGGCGTCGGTGACCTATCTGCGCGAGGGCCTGCTCGATGCCATCGATCCCTCCTTCGAATCGAAAGTGGAAAGCGATATCCCGGATGGCTCGCCGCTTTCCTTTGTACAGTCCCGTTTCTATCCCGAGCTCCTGGACCTGGCGGTGAGTGAGATCGAGAAGCTGACTGCCGAGGGTGCGTCTCCTTCGGAGATCGTCATCCTGGCGCCCTACCTTTCGGATGCGTTGCGTTTCTCCATCACGCACCGCCTCGAAACGCGCGGAATTCCCTGGCGCACGCACCGCCCGTCTCGGTCCCTGCGCGATGAGCCGGCTTCGCACGCTCTGATCACCTTTGCGACGCTCGGGCACCCGCACTGGAATGTCCACCCGCCGAAATTCGATGTGGCCTATGCATTTATGCAGTCCATCGATGGGTTGGACCTGGTGCGGGCTCAGCTCCTGACAGAAATCGTTTACCGACAGAAGGACCTGTCTCTCTCGGCTTTCGACATTATCCAGCCGGAGATCCAGGAACGGATCACATTTGTTCTCGGTAACCGCTACACCACCTTACGGGACTGGCTGCTGGAATACCGGGAGGGCATGCCGCTGCCGCTTGACCATTTCTTCCGCAGACTGTTCGGCGAGGTCCTGTCGCAGGCAGGCTTTGGCTACCACAGCAGCTTCGATGCAGTACGCGTGGCGGGCAACCTGGTGGACTCGGTCAAGAACTTCCGCCTGGCGATGGAGCCATCCATTGTCGGTAAGGACAGTCCCAGTTTCGACCTGGGGCGCGAATACATTGCCATGCTTGATGAGGGTGTGATTGCAGCCTCCTACTTCGAGGCCTGGCGGAGTGAGAATAAGGATGCGGTCCTCGTCTCGCCGGCACACACCTTCCTGATGATGAACCGCCCGGTCACGTACCAGTTCTGGCTCGATCCCGGTTCGAGCGGCTGGTACGAGCGATTGGTCCAGCCGCTGACCCATCCTTATGTGCTGAGCCGCGGCTGGGAACCCGGGCGGATGTGGTCGGATGCGGACGAGGTCCAGGTCAGCACGGAGGCGATGGCGCGGCTGGTCTCAGGGCTCCTGCTCAGGTGCCGTGAGCGCGTCTATGTGGGGATCTCTGAGCTGGGTGAGAGCGGGTTCGAACAGCGCGGTGAATTACTGCGGGCATTCCAGAAGGTACTGGCTTCGAGTTCCTAAAGGAGAAGGTCAGGATTCAGCCTGACAGTTTTCTAAAAACGGTAAATAACTCAAATGTTCTAATTTTCCCCTGCCGGGTGTAAAATAGATACACTTTTACAATTATGAATAACTTTATTCCCCGTCTCTCCCAGCAGGAGATCCTGAAGTATCGCGGCGGGCGGCTGGGAATCGCCGCAGTGCCGGGCGCGGGCAAGACGCATATCCTCTCGGCGCTTGCCGCCCAGATCATCCATAGCGGAACTCTGACCGACGAACAGGAAGTCCTGATCGTCACGCTGGTCAATTCGGCAGTGGACAACTTTGAAGCGCGCATCAAGCGCTTTTTTGACAATCCTCTTCAAGCCTTGTATAAATACCGTGTCCGCACGCTGCATGGATTGGCCCATGATATCGTCCGGGAGAAGCCGGCGCGCGTCGGGCTGGAGGAGCGCTTCAGTATCATCGACGAGCGCGAGGCGGGATTCATCCGCAAGGAGGCAGTCAATGCCTGGCTGGCGAGCCATTCGCTGGACGATTATCTTGATCCCGCACTTGACAGCAAGAAGCAGGATTGGGTACGGCGCGACCAGCTCCCGGACCTGGTCGACTCACTCGCCTTAGCCTTTATCCGTTCCTCGAAGGACCGGCTCCTGACTCCCGAAACTCTGCGCGCCCGCCTGGACGCCTCGCCTGCGCCGCTGCCTCTGGCCGAGCTGGGCTACAGCATCTACGCCGACTACCAGCGCGCCCTGGCCTATCGCGGCGCCGTGGACTTCGACGACCTCATCCGCCTGGCATTGACTTTGCTCGAAAGTGACGAGGAATTCCTGGAGCGCTTACGTTTCCGCTACCCGTATATTTTGGAAGATGAAGCACAGGACTCGAGTCTGTCACAACAGCGAATCCTGGGTTTGCTTTCCGGAGAGGGGGGCAACTGGGTGCGGGTCGGCGACCCCAACCAGGCCATCTTCGAAACCTTTACCACTGCCGATCCTGAGCTTTTGCGCCAGTTCATCCGTGACAACCAGCATGCCGACATGCCCGAGTCGGGGCGTTCCCAGCCGTCCATTATTGCGCTGGCGAACCATCTGATCGATTGGGTGATGACCGACCACCCAGACCCGGCGGCGCAGGGCGCATTGAGCACGCCGTACATCGTCCCGGTCCCGCCCGATGACCCGCAACAGAACCCGCCCGACAACCCGGAGGCGGTCAAGTTCATCACCAAGCGCTATACGCCGGAAGAAGAGCTGGACGCAGTCGTCAAATCGGTCAAGGGCTTGATGGATTCGGTCTGGGATTTTCCCGACGAGGAAAAGCCGACGGTCGCAGTCCTGGTGCCGCGCAACCACCGCGGCATCGAAGTCGTGGAAGCGCTCAAGCGGCGCGGGGTAGATACGATCGAGCTGATCTCGTCCACATCCTCCACACGTGCTGCAGCAGGTTCCTTG
>DATAKV010000294.1:0-3174 GCA_036261375.1 Anaerolineales bacterium | reverse complement strand
CCCTCCTAAAAGCACTACTCTCTAATACTCTATTGTCTAATACTCTATTCTCTACTCTCCCATACTACGGAGCAAATTATGAAACTACCTATTTCCTGGTTGAAAGACTACATCGACCTCGACGGCCTGTCTGTCGAGGAGATCGCCCGCAAGCTGACATTGGCCGGGCTGGAAGTGGATGAAATTAAATATGCCGGACTGCCGATGCCGGAATACAAGAACGGCGAGCGCCACGAGTTCAAGACTAGCGGCATTGGCTGGGACCCGGACAAGATCGTCGTGGCCGAGATCCGCCAGGTGAACCCGCATCCCAACGCGGACCGGCTGACCCTGCTCGACCTGTATGACGGACAGCAGTCCCAGGTGGTGCTGACCGGCGCGCCGAACATCTTCCACTTGAAAGGGACGGGGCCGCTGCCCAAACCGATCAAGGTGGCCTACGCCAAGGAAGGCTCGACCATCTACGACGGGCATGCCCAGGGACTGGTGCTGACCACCCTTAAACGCGCCAAGATCCGCGGCGTAGAGTCGTATTCGATGGTGGCCTCCGAGAAGGAGCTGGGCATCTCGGAGGAACACGAAGGCATCATCATCCTGGATGAGGATGCACCGGTCGGGACGCCGTTGGCCGATTACATGGGCGACGCGGTGCTCGATATCGGTATCCTGCCGAACATGGCACGTAATGCGAATGTGCTGGGTGTGGCGCGGGAGCTATCGGCACTTACGGGACGTCCTCTTCGTAAGCCGGTGATCGAATATCAAGCGGAGGGCCAATCGGTGGAGGAGCTTGTTTCCATTGAGATTAAGGAACCAGAGCTCAACCCGCGCTTTGTCATCGGCCTGGTGCGGGATGTGGAGATCAAGCCGAGTCCCTATCAAATCCAGCGCCGGCTGAGGCTGGCGGGGATCCGCCCGATCAACAATATCGTGGATGCAACCAACTACGCCATGCTGGATATCGGCGAGCCCCTGCACGCCTTCGATTACGATATGTTGAAGGAACGCGCCGGGAAGAAGAATGTAAAGATCATCACCCGCCCTGCAAAGGATGGCGAAGAGCTCACCACGCTGGATGGCGTCAAGCGAAAGCTCACCTCTGCCAATGTGCTCGTGTGTGATGAAAAGGGACCGGTCTCCCTGGCCGGGGTGATGGGCGGCGCAGAGACCGAGGTGTATGATGCCTCAAAGGAAGTGCTCGATGCGGTCGGTCCGGAGATGAATAAGGACGAAAAGCAGCATGGAAAAGTCACGGCCCGAGGCGCCAGCACTACCAACATCCTGCTCGAAGGCGCGGCCTGGAATTTCATTAATATCCGCAAGACGGCGAAGCAGCATAACCTGCCGTCCGAAGCATCCTTCCGGTTTTCGCGCGGCGTGCATCCCGCCCTGGCGGAGCAGGGTGTGAGACGCGGTCTGCAGTTGATGGCGGCCTGGTCGGGCGGCAGGATCGCTCCCGGGCTGGTAGATGCGTACCCACTCAAGCCGAAGGATCCGATGATCACTGTGACATCCAGGGATGTTAAACGCTTGATTGGGATCGACCTTACGGTGAACGAAATTGCCGAGCTGCTGACACGGCTGGAATTTGAATGTACGATCGAAAATGACGGCGTCGCCGCCAGGACTCCTCCGCACCGCCTGGATATCGGCGAGGGCATCATCGGCCTGGCAGATGTCATCGAAGAGGTGGCGCGCAGTTACGGTTATGATCGCATCCCCGAGACGCGTATGGCAGATGCCCTGCCGCCGCAGGTAGGCAATCCGATCTATGAATGGGAGGAGCGCGTCCGCGATCTTCTCGTAAACCTGGGCCTGCAGGAGGTGGTCAATTACCGCCTGACCTCGCCCGAGCGCGAGAGCCGGCTTGCTACGTATGATGAATATGTCGAGCTCGCCAATCCCATCGCGCCTGAGCGACGCGTGCTGCGCCGGAGCGTGCTGGCCTCCGTCCTTGAGACCGCTGAAAAGAATGCGCGTGCTGAGTCGGTGGCGATGTTCGAGATCGGCTCCATTTTCGTGCCTGTGGAAAACCCTTCAACCGGCTCAGGGCAGGCTCTGCCGGATGAGCCGCACCGGCTTGCCATGTTGATGACCGGTCTGCGCCAGGCGACCGCCTGGGATGTGAAGGAGTCGGCCCCGTTCGATTTCTTTGATATGAAAGGACGCATCGAACACCTGCTGAGCGGACTCCGCTACACCGGCGCTTCCTTCGCTGCGATCGATTCCGTCAGCTATCTGCACCCGGGCAAGGCCGCCCAGGTCAGGCTTAATGGACAGGTGATCGGCGTATTCGGAGAGCTGCATCCCCTGGTGAAGGAGAAATATGAGTTTGGGGATGCGCCTGTCATCGTGGCCGAATTCGACCTGGAGGGGTTATACACGGTATCGCCCACGTACAGCGTAACCCCTGTCCCTGAGGTGCCGCCGGTTCTGGAGGATATCGCCGTCATCGTGGACGAGTCGGTGCCGGCCGAGCGGGTCGAAGGCCTCATCAAGCAAACAGGCGGAAAGACCGTGATCCAGGTCCGCCTGTTCGACGTCTACCGCGGCGAGCAGATCGGCGCAGGGAAGAAGTCCCTGGCCTACAGTCTCACCTACCAGTCCGACAGGACCATGACCGATGCCGAAGCCGCCGCGATCCGTACCAAGATCGTCAGGCGTTTGGAGCACGAGCTGGGCGCAAAACTACGAAGCTAGAACATCACATAACAAGGAGCAACGAAAATGCAAAATAGAACCCTGGGGATCGTCCTGACCGCCGTTAGCGCGTTCATCTGCGGATGTGCCGGATTGTTCAGCTGTATTTGGGGTGGATTGATCGCCACCGGGACTCCAATCGATGTGACCAGCAATGGGATCACAGCCCCGCAGACCTTTTCACCCACGATTGGTTATGCACTGGTCTGCCTGTCCCTGCTTTTTCTACTGGTGCCGGTGGGTGTTGGGTTCTTTACCTTGAGGAAACGCGACACGGCGATGTGATCTCCACCTCTTTGGAATCAGAAAGCGGCAGCCATGTACGGGCTGCCGCTCTTCTTTTATTCAGAGGGGTTTCTAGCGGACCACGATGGTGAGACTCATTCTACAGAACTCGTTGTCGCCCACACGCAAGGTCCAGTTGGTGGAGTACGTGCCGGGATCTCTTGGCGCCACCATATCTACACCGAGATC
>DATAKV010000356.1:0-5564 GCA_036261375.1 Anaerolineales bacterium | reverse complement strand
TAGAATTTCGTCGATCGCCCGCAGGATATTTCCCTGGTGGTCCTCACGGGCGATCAGCGCATCATAGCGGTCCCCGTCTGTCTGGTAGATCTGCCTGTGTTTATCGTCTGTCATGAGTCTCCAATTCAGTTCTCGAGAATGTACACAAACCCTCAGCGAACTGGTAAATTATAAGGGATGTCGATTTCCGGTAATCGGAATGATCTGGAGACTCGTATGGAACAGCAACCCGAAACACAATTCGATTTCTGGCTTGGCGACTGGCATGCCTACTGGGCTGAAGATGGGCAGGGGACGAACACTGTCACTCGCATACTGGAGGGCCGGATCGTCCAGGAGGATTTCGTCGCCCCCGATCTGCATGGAATGAGCTTCTCGTCATATGATCCCGAGCGCCGGCTCTGGTGCCAGACGTGGGTCGACAGCAACGGCACCTACCTCGACTTTACAGGAACCTTTGAAAACGGCAAGATGATCCTCAGCCGCGATGCGATCGTTCGCGGTGAAGCATGCAGACAGCGGATGGTCTGGTATGACATTCAGCAGGATCGGTTCGAATGGAACTGGGAACGCTCCGACGATGGGGGGCGGACTTGGCGGGTGCTCTGGCAAATCCACTACTCTCGCAGATAATCTGGACACATCCTGATATAATCAGCGCCAATTCGCATCCGGTGCTGCACTACGGGCACATTAGATCAGGTGATAAAAACCTGTCCGTCGTTGAGTTTTATCCATCCTATTCCATAACCATAGAAAATCAGCCATGTCCACACTGTCACCCTCCGCACAAAAGATACAGGACCAGCTCAAAGAGTTAGGTTTCAATTACACGGTGATCGAACATGCCGAGTCGACGCGCACGGCCCAGGAAGCCGCAGACCGGGCCGGATGTGAGCTGGGACAGATCGTCAAGTCACTGATCTTCAAAGGCCAGCAGTCGGGCAAGCCGATCCTGGTCCTGACCAGTGGAGCGAACCGCGTCGACGAGAAGCGGATCAGCGGATACGCCGGAGAACCCATCGGCCGCGCCGACGCCGACTTCGTGCGGGCCGCGACCGGCTTTGCCATCGGAGGCGTGCCCCCTTTCGGTCACCTGCTGATCATGGACACTTATCTGGATGAAGATTTCCTGCAATATGAAACCATCTGGGCTGCAGCCGGGACCCCGAAGGCCATCTTCGAATTGAAGACCGAAGACCTGCAAAAGCTGACGAACGGAAAAGTGGTGCGAGTGAAGTGAAGGGGATTTATCACTACCTGGAATTGAATGAAAACCTGTTGACCAGCGGGATGCCGACCGCCGAACAAATGAAAGAAGCAGCGGAGGCGGGAGTTCAGGTCGTTATCAACCTGGCGCTCGTAACCTCTGAGGGCGCACTGCCCGAGGAAGATAAGCTTGTCCAATCGTTGGGCATGAAATACATCCACATCCCGGTGGAGTGGGGCAACCCGACCCGGCAGAATCTGGATGACTTCTTTACAACGCTGGAGGCGCATCTGGACCAGAAGATGCTGGTCCACTGCCAGGCGAACTACCGGGTGACATGCTTTGTAACCCTGTACCGCATTCTTCGCCAGGGCTGGGACAAGGGCGAGGCGTTCGCCGTGATGAACAAGATGTGGAATCCTGAGGATTTTCCGATCTGGCAGCAATTTATCGATGAAAATCTGGCCCGCGGTCCCTGAAAAACTGCTATTCGCTTATTATCGACCTCTTTCCTCATCCTGAACTTAAGATCAGGATGAGTTTGTTTAAGATTCATTTGCAAGGGGACATTCTTTGTCGTAAAATCCTTATAGACCAATCGAAGGAGGCTAAATGGCTACGACTGTATCCAAACCCGAATCCCGCCCCATGACCGAAGAGGCGGATTTCCTGCAGATCAAATCCATTGACCACGTTCACTTCTATGTGGGCAATGCCAAACATGCCATGTACTACTGGTGGAAGGCATTCGGTTTCAAGCCCATTGCCTATTCCGGGCTTGAGACTGGCAACCGCGCTTTTGCTTCGTATGTTCTTGAATCGGGGCAGGCGCGGTTTGTTGTTTCAGCTGCCTATTCCCCCACCAGCGAGATCGCTGCCCATCACATGATCCACGGCGACGGGGTCAAGGTCATTGCCCTGGAAGTGGACGATGTCGAAAAGGCCTGGCAGGCGACCACATCCCGTGGCGGCAAATCGGCCTGGAGCCCGCGTGAAGAGAAGGATGACTTTGGTATATTCCGTACAGCCGCGATTTACACCTATGGCGAAACCCAGCATGTTTTCGTGGACCGTGGGGATTACAAAGGCGTCTTTGCTCCGACCTACAAACCGATCCAGTACGAAGCCGAGTCGACCGGCCTGGCCGCCGTTGATCACATTGTGGGCAACGTCCAGCTCGGCAAGATGGACCACTGGGTCAACTTCTACCACCAGGTGATGGGCTTCCGCCAGCTGCTGCATTTCGATGATAAGGATATTTCGACCGAGTACTCGGCGCTGATGTCGAAGGTGATGCAGAACGGCAACGGGCGGGTCAAGTTCCCGATCAACGAGCCGGCCGAGGGACGCCGCAAGAGCCAGATCGAGGAGTATCTCGATTACTATCTCTCGCCCGGTGCCCAGCACATCGCCATCATCACCGGCGACATCCTGACCGCCGTGGACAAGCTGCGCTCGCGCGGCGTGGAATTCCTGCGTGTCCCCGATACCTATTATGAGCTGCTCCCCGAGCGGGTTGGCACGATCAAGGAAGATATGAGAGCTGTCCATGACCTGGGGATCCTGGTGGACCGCGACGATGAGGGCTACCTGCTGCAGATCTTCACCCGTCCCATCCAGGACCGGCCGACCATGTTCATCGAGATCATCCAGCGTCACGGCGCCCAGGGATTCGGCAAGGGCAACTTCAAAGCTCTGTTTGAATCCATCGAAATGGAACAGGAACGACGAGGAAATCTATAAAAAGGAACCTGTCATTGCGAGCGACCGTAGGAAGCGAAGCAATCTCTTCTTTGACGGAGTCCCCTTTCAACAAGATTTATCCTGCTAAATGGGAGATTGCTTCGGGCTAGCGCCCTCGCAACCCCGGCTGCTATCGCCGGGGCAATGACACAAACAACAACATGAAATTCGCAACCGTCTCCACGCTTCGTGCCACATCCCAGCCGGCCATTGTGATGGACGATCGTGTCCATACCCTGCCCTATCCGGATATGCTGGCGGTCCTTGCCGCCGGTGCAGAAAAAGCTGCCCGCCGTGCCTCCAAAGAGGCGCTCACCTTCGACGAGATCAGTTTCCTTTCGCCGCTGAAGCCGACCACCTTACGCGACGCCTATGCCTTCGAACAGCACGTGGTCACGGCCAACCGTAATCGGGGACGTGAAGTACCGGAGGAATGGTACCAGTTCCCAGCCTTTTACTTCGGCAACCCTAACGCTGTCTTCGGACACGAGGATGTGATCCCTTACCCGCCGTACACCGATGCGATGGATTACGAGATGGAGATTGCGGCGGTGATCGGCAAGGCAGGCATCAACATCAAGCCTGAAGATGCAGAAGAGTATATTTTTGGCTATACGATATTTAACGATTGGTCGGCGCGGGATATCCAGCGTAAGGAGATGGTCATCGGGCTTGGGCCGGCCAAGGGCAAGGATTTCGCCTCGGCCTTCGGACCGGTCATCATCACCCGCGACGAGCTCGCCGATCGGGCAACGGGCCGACCGGGCGTGTACGATCTCGAGATGGTGGCGCGAGTCAATGGCAATGAGTTGTCGCGCGGCAATTTCAAGGATATGCACTGGTCGTTTGGAGACATCATCGCCCGTGCATCTGATTCGGTCATGCTGAACCCTGGCGATGTCATCGGTTCAGGCACGGTTGGCACGGGCTGCCTGCTCGAGCTGACCAAGTTCCAGGGTCCCTGGCTACAGCCGGGTGATGTCGTGGAGCTGGAGATCGAGAAAATTGGAATCTTGAGAAATAGAGTAGGAGAGAAAAAAGAATGAAGTGGAACGTTGTTCGTTTGATCGTGGGAGGTATGCTGGCCGTACAGGCCTGCAGCGCTATCGGGCTCACGCCCACAGCACAACAAACCGGCGGGGAAACGGCGGTTGCAAGCGAAACGCCCTTTGTGGCCGGGACAGTTGTTGGAAATGAGACGCCTCTGGCTGAGGAAACACCGTTCGTTGAGGGAACGGCGGCTGTAGGTCCAACTGGAGAGGCGTCCGCTGCCGAGACACCCGCAGCAGCTGCGGTAGGGGAAATCCCGGTTTCGTTTGAAAATATCTCGTTCGTCATCCCTAGCGGGCTGGCAACAGGTGCGGCGCCTGAAGCCATGCCTGCCGTGGGTGAAGGCGGGGCACCCTGGGAAATTGCCCCTGCACATGCAAAAATCACGCTGACCGGGTACCCCCTCCAGGGGACCTTCTTCGAGCCGCACATCCTGGTCATCCCGGCGGCAGAATATGAAGCATCGACCCACCCGAGCGCGGCCCAGACAATCGAGCGCATACGCGTTCTGCTCAGCGAGTCCGATGTCCCAACGAATGAGGAGGTGCCGGGTGTGCCCATGTTCAATGCCACCAAGGTGTTTGGCTCCCAGATTGCAAGGGTGAACATGCAGAATGGCGGCGGCGTTCGAATGGTAACGACCTACGCGCAGGGCGTGAACCCCATCAGCAATTACGATCTGATGTACCAGTTTCAGGGGCTGACGAGTGACGGCAGCTATTACGTGATTGCCAACCTGCCGATCAATGCGTCCTTCCTGGCCGCACAGCAGGATCCTGGTGCTCCTCTGCCGGAGGGCGGCATACCCTTCCCCGATCTTAGTACGGCCAACGCTGACCAGATCAATGCCTACGTCCAGGCGGTGGCGGATCGATTGAATGGCGCTGATCCCGAGTCGTTCCAGCCGCAGTTGAGCCAGCTGGATGCTTTAATTCAGTCCATCCAGGTATCGCCATAGATGCCTTTGCCCTTACCCCTTAACAGGAGGCAGCATGCCCTTTTATCATAAACTTGGCGAGATTCCTCACAAGCGACATACACAGTTCCGCAAGCCCGGCGGCGAGCTGTACCGCGAAGAGCTGATGGGATTGGAGGGATTCTCCTCCATCCAGTCCATCCTGTATCACAACTTCCTGCCGCCGCGCGTCAAACATATGGAAGATCTCGGCTCACGCCTGCCCGAGACTGTAGATTTTGGTCCCATCCGCCACCGCGCCTTCACGACTGCCGACGCGCCGCTGGGCACGGATCCCGTTTCGGCCCGTATCCCCCTGCTCGCCAACCGGGATGTGATCCTGGGTGTCTCACGTCCCACCCGGAGCATGGACTACTTCTACCGCAATGCCCAGGCGTATGAGACCTGGTGGGTGCATGAGGGCAGCGGGGTGTTGAAATCCCAGTTTGGCAACCTGCCCTTCCGTCCGGGCGATTACATCGTGATCCCCTTCGGCACCACCTGGCAGATGCACCTTGATGGCGACGAAGCGCGCTTTTTCACCATTGAAAATCCGTCCCAGGTCGTGCCACCCAAACGGTACCGCAACCATTTCGGTCAACTGCT
>DATAKV010000352.1:0-2410 GCA_036261375.1 Anaerolineales bacterium | reverse complement strand
ACGCGGCATCCGCGAAGCCCACTTGCGCGGCGTGGTGACGTCTACGACCTGCATGATGAACATTCCCACCACGGCCAGCGATATTGCCATTGCCCTGCAGGAGACGCCGAACCTGGGAATGGGTGTACACCTGGTCCTGACGATGGGCAGCCCGGTCTCCGCAGCGGAAACAGTCCGGTCGCTAGTCGACGAGGACGGGAATTTCTACAAATATGAGCCGCTGCGCAAGCGTCTCCCCGAGCTGGACATGGATGAGGTCAAGCGCGAATGGCGCGCCCAGATCGGACGGTTCATCCAGGCGGCCGGGCGCAATCCTACCCATCTGGATTCGCACCATCACTCCTCCTACTTTTCCCCCGAGCTCTTTCGCGGCATGCTGGAGCTGGCCAAGGAATACAACTGCGCCATCCGCTTCCCGTTCACGGAAGTGTCACAGGAGATCGAAGAGACGGCCGGGCACGTCCCTGGCCTGATGCAGGAGTTTAACCCGCGCCGGCCAGATATGTTCTTTGTCGACTTCTATGATGAAGGCGCAACGAAGGAGACATTGCTGAACTTCATCGACAGCATAGGGGAAGGCACAAGCGAAATGATGTGCCATCCCGGATTTGTAGATGAAGCCTTTGCAAACGAGTCGGTCTACAACGCTCAGCGCGTCCGGGAGCTCGAGATCCTCACCGACCCGGCCGTCAGGGAAGCGATTGATTCGAAGAACATCCAGTTGATCACGTTTGCCGATCTGTAAATACCAAAGAGTAAACACATTTTCTCACCCCTTCAGGAGTTTTCATGTCTCGCATTGATTCTCTGCTCGAACAAATGACCATCGAAGAAAAAATCTTCATGCTGGCCGGCGCCGACCTGTGGCAAAGCGTTGCCGTGCCGCGGCTGGGCATCCCGCAGTTCAAAACCACAGACGGTCCCAACGGCGCACGCGGCGCCTGGGGCAGCATGGCATCGCCCTCGGTCGCGACACCGGTCGGAATTGCGCTGGGCGCCACGTGGAATCCCGAGATCGTGGAAAAAGTCGGGAATGTGCTGGCAGATGAGCTCGATGCGAAGGGAGCTCACATCCTGCTCGCCCCCACCGTCAACATCCACCGCACGCCCATCGCGGGGCGCAATTTCGAATGCTATTCAGAGGACCCCTTCCTGAGCGGCACACTGGCTTCAGCTTATATCAAGGGCATCCAAGATAAAGGCAAAGGCGCCTGCATCAAACACTTCGTCGCCAACGATCAGGAATACGAGCGCTTCTCCATGAGCTCCGAAGTAGACGAGCGAACCCTGCGCGAGATCTATCTCGAGCCGTTCCGTATTGCCATCCGCAATTCGAATCCGTGGGCAGTGATGTCGGCCTATAACCGGGTCAACGGGAGTTACGCCTGCGAAAACGAACACACGCTCAACGATATCCTTAAGGGGGAATGGGGCTACGATGGTATTGTCATGTCCGACTGGTTTGGGACCTATGACAGGGATGTTCCCAGCGGCGGCCTGGACCTGGAGATGCCAGGCAGGGCGCGCTGGATGTCAGAGGAGCATGTCAAGCGCGCCCTGGACGATGGTCCTTTGACCGAGGAACAGCTGGACGGCAAGGTCCGCCGTTTGCTTGGCGTGCTGGAGAGGGCCGGTCTGTTCGATAAGCCCGAACCCCAGCCCGAGCGCGGCGAGGATAAGCCCCAGCACCGCCGGATCATCCGCCAGGCAGCGCGTGAGGCGATCGTCCTGCTGAAGAACAATGGGGCGCTGCCACTGAAGAAAATCCGATCGATCGCCGTGATCGGTCCCTATGCGAATACTGCGCAGATCCTCGGTGGAGGCAGTTCGTCTGTCACGCCGCATTATGTGGTCACGCCGTTCGAGGGGATCCGAAACCGAGCCGGCGACAAGGTTAAGGTGCAGTATGCACCCGGGTGCCATATTTACAAGAATCTGCCGGCACCCCTGCCCGAGACACTGTCCACCCCCGACGGACAGATCGGCCTTAGCCTGAATATCTTCAACGGCACCGAATTTGAAGGTGAGCCTGTGTACTCGGTTGCCACCCCGCGCGTCCAGCACGGCTGGTTCGATACGTCCGTCCCCAATGCTGATCAGGAAAGCTTCTCGGTGCTGATGGAAGGGTTCTTCACCCCGCAGGAATCCGGTGTCCACAAGCTCGCTCTGGGCGGGGTTGGCTGGAGCAAGCTCTTTCTGGATGGGAAACTGGTTGTCGACCATTCCTCCGATACCCAGCTGGGCAAGCAGGTTGTTACAGAGATCAAGCTCAAAGGTGGAAAATCCTATCCAGTACGCCTGGAATATTACTGGAAGGGCAACCCGCGCTGGCGCTCGGTTTCATTCGGACACGAGCCGCCACAACCGAAGGACACCATCGCCGAGGCCGTCAAACTGGCCAAAAAATCGG
>DATAKV010000347.1:0-9047 GCA_036261375.1 Anaerolineales bacterium | reverse complement strand
GAGACAAACCGTGAAGGAAGATCCAAACCCTTTGTCGCCGCCTCGATTGGACCGTACGGCGCCTTCCTGGCCGATGGCTCCGAATACCGCGGCAATTACGGTCTCACCGAACAGGATATGATGGATTTCCACCGCCCGCGCATGAAAGCCCTGATCGAGGCAGGAGCTGAGCTACTTGCCTGTGAAACGATTCCCTGTATCAGCGAGGCACAGGCACTGGTCAGGCTGCTGGATGAGTTTCAAAGCATCCCGGCCTGGATCAGCTTCAGCTGCCGGGATGAGATACATGTCAACGAGGGACAAAGGCTCGAGGAGTGCGTCAGGTGGGTGGAGGCGAATCCTTTCGTCGCCGCAGTCGGGATCAACTGCACGTCGCCAAAATACATCCCATCCCTGATCCGGGAAGCCCGAAAAGCAACAAACAAACCTGTGCTCGTCTACCCGAATTCCGGCGAGACGTATGATGCTCACACGAATGACTGGGATGGCAGCCCGGTCTATCAATCCTTCGGGGAGGAGGCGCAGGAATGGTACAAGGCAGGCGCCCGGTTGATCGGCGGCTGCTGCCGGACCACGCCTCAGGATATTCAAGAGATCGCAGGTTGGGCGCGGACAAGCAGTTAACCCATGAAAGCTATCCGCATGCTGGAAGCAGGCAAACCGCTTGAATTACAGAACATTCCCATCCCGCCGATTGGTGAGAAGGACATCCTGGTGCGTGTGCGCGCCGCGGGGATCTGCCACTCCGATGCGCATTACCGCGCCGGGCGCTCAGCCATGGGTATGCTGCCGATAACACTCGGACACGAAGTCGCCGGAGAGGTCGAATGGATCGGCTCCCAGGTGACCACCCTCATGGCCGGCGACCGCGTTGCCTTGCATTACAACATCACCTGCGGCGATTGTTATTACTGCAGCACCGGCAATGAGCAGTTTTGCACCACCGTGAGGATGCTTGGACATCATCTCGATGGCGGGTATGCCGAATACATCGCGGTGCCGGCCCGCAATGCGATCCCTCTGCCGGAGGAGGTCTCCTTTGAGTCAGGCGCGACCCTGATGTGCGCCTCGGCCACAGCCCTGCACGCGCTGCGCAAAGGGCGGGTCAGGGCGGGGGAAAGGGTAGCCGTCTTCGGTGTGGGCGGACTCGGCCTGTCGGCCATCCAGCTGGCGAAGGCCATGGGCGCGGTCGAAGTCTACGCAGTGGACATCCAGCCCGACAAGCTCGAGCTTGCATCCCGGTATGACGCCATTCCTGTCGATGCCGCCCGCTGCGACGCTGTGGAGGAGATCCGTCGCCTTACGCACGGCCGCGGTGTGGACGTGGCACTCGAGATGATCGGATTGCAGAAGACCATGAAACAAACCGTCGAATCGCTCGGGGTGATGGGCCGGGCTGTCATCGTTGGAATCAGCAGCACGCCTCTTGAAGTGAACCCATATGCTACTCTTATTGGCTATGAAGCCGAGATCATTGGCTCGAACGACCATCTCCTGCAGGAGCTGCCCCTGCTCGTGGACATGGCACGGCGTACTATACTCGATACCTCACACGTAGTTTCCCACACCCTCCCTCTGGATGCCGGCAGGATCAATCAGCGTCTCGACGACCTTGAGCAGTTCACCAGCGATATCCGCGCGGTGATCGTCCCTTAAGTCCTGCGTATATCGGCTGCCATAGCAAAACAATCCGGCTGTCGTTTCTATATTCGACTCTATATACATGGAGTCGAATCTCTTTTTTTGGTGGAAAGAAATGGCCTCTCGTGTCGATACAAAAGAAATCCATCCGATGATCACAAATCCGTTACTGCTTGGCAGGCGCTTCCTGTATATTCTCATCATCATTGGCATCCAGATGATCTACATCCCCACCAGCAACCGGATCATGGGCGGCATCGAGCCCAGGCTGCCCATCGATGTGTTCCCCATCTGGCCGGCGTGGGTTGTGCCCTATGTACTGTGCTATCCGCTCTGGTTGTTCAGTATCCTGTGGGCAATGTTCAAAATGGACGACCGGATGTTCCGCTCCTTTGTCATGGCGTTTATCATCACCTGTGCCCTTTCTGTTTCCATCTTCATTGCCTTTCCAACCTACGTGAAGGAAGCGACCTTCGCAGGGAACGATCTCTTTTCGGTGCTTCTGCGTGTCATCCACGAGAACTGGGGACGCTACAATGCCTTCCCAAGCGGCCACATCTATATCACGGCTTTGGTTGCCTTCTTCTACAGCCGCTGGTATCCGCGTCAAAGAACAATGTGGATCGTCATCCTCCTGATCGTTTCACTGTCCACGCTGTTCACGGCCCAGCATTACATTGTCGATATCCCAGGCGGACTGCTTGTTGCATGGATCGGGTATGCCGTCGGCATCAAGTGGATGGAAACACCCGTTCTCGTGAGTACGCCTGCAAAGAAGCGTCTACCCCTCCACCCTCCCTCTTGAACGGATTGCGAATCCCGGAGATTTGTTTTATAGTCAGGCGCATGAGATCTCCAAAAGTCACCCGCCCAACCTTCCCGAAGGGGTACGCAGACAACCCAACTTCCTATGTGGACTGGAGCTGGGTCGCCGCGCAATTAACGGACTCCAAAAACTACTGGCTCTGTTCCGTGCGCCCGGATGGACGGCCGCATGCTATTCCGCGCTGGGGCGTGTACCTGGATGGAAAGATCTACTACGACGGCAGCCCGGAAACGCGCCATTCCAGGAACACATCCTCCAATCCAAACATCTCTGTCCACCTGGAGAACGGCGACCAGGCTGTCATGCTCGAAGGGATCTCCGTCCCTGCCGGGAAACCGGATGCCGATCTGGACAGCCGCCTTATAAGGGAGTATCGCCGGAAATATGCTGAACACGGCTATTCTCCCAACCCTGGCCAGTGGGATGAAGGCGGCCTGAACGTCTTCACACCGCGCCAGTGCCTGGCCTGGACGGTGTTTTTCGAAAATCCCACCAAGTTCATCTTCGAAGATTAAACGTATGTGGCTCTACATCCTGCAGGGCATCGGCTTCGGATTCGCCGCAGCCGTCCAGCCCGGCCCGTTTCAGACCTACCTGATCTCACAAACACTGCTCAAGGGTTGGCGCAGAACGTTGATCGCCGCGCTCGCGCCGCTGGTCAGTGACGGCCCGATCATTGCCCTGTGTCTGCTTGTGCTCAGCCAGGTGCCCGCCTGGCTGGAGCGCATTTTATATTTTGCCGGGGGACTTTTTGTCCTGTACCTTGCCGTTGGCGCCTACCGGTCGTGGAGGCAGTTCGATGCGAGCACTTCGCATGAACAAGCAGTTTCAAGTCAAAGTCTTTGGAAGGCTGCCTTGATGAACGCACTCAGCCCGGGTCCCTATATCTTCTGGAGCCTGGTGACAGGCCCCATTTTATTGCAGGGCTGGCGCGAGAGTCCGGTTCTGGGCGCGGGCTTTATGCTGGGATTCTATTCTGCCATGATCTTCAGCCTGGGCGCGATCATCCTAGTCTTTGGCCTGACGCGTCAGCTTGAACCGAAAGTCAACCGGGCCCTGCTGGCTATCTCGGCCGCCGCCCTGTTTTGTTTCGGTCTGTTTCAATTGTGGCTGGGGATTAAAGGCTGATCGATCAGCAGGGATGACAGAGTACGATCCGGTGCAGGCCGAACGTCGAGCCGTATACAGCGTTCACGTTCAGCCCGGCAGTGCGACACGTTCCCGGAAAATCCTGGCGAGCCCACTCATGCATGTATTCCGATTCGTCGATGACATTCGCTACGAATGTCCAGAGGGGAATCCAGCGCGGCCTGACCGGCACATCCGGCTCGATGATGACAATACTCCGTCGGGTGACGCGGCGCAGCTCCGCCAGCACCCGCAGTTGGACCGAGACCGGCATGTGATGGAGCGCCAGGGACAGTACAGAAACGTCAAAGGAGCCATCTGAGAATGCCAGCCGGGTCGCATCCATTTCCACCCAGGCAGTATTCATACCGGCCGCTTTTGCCGAAGCACGCTTCAACATCCCCCGGGCAAGATCCACACCCGTGACGTTTGCTCCCTGCGACGCAAACGTACGCGCCAGGGTGCCGGTCCCCGTGCACAGGTCCAATACCCTTTCACCGGACTGCCAGTTGCTTAACTGCAGGGCTTTCCGGCGGGTACTGTGACGTAACCACTCTCCCAGGTCATATAAAAAAGCAAAACGGTTGTAATGATACAGGACATGCCGCTGATAACGATGGTCCGCCTTGAGCGTTGACATGGACGATGATCGTTCCCTTCCCCGTTGGATTGGTAACGTTTACTTTGATTCAATACTCCTGATAATGTCCTTTTCATGGACCGCCCCCATGCCTTCGAAGATCTGGGCGGCACAGTCGATATGGACCCTGCGTTCATGGGGCGCATACGTCATGGCCGATGCCAGTCTGGCACGGATCAACCCTTCTTCAAAGAGCATCCGATATTTCCTCGCCGCGGCAAGTCCTTTGGTCCACGTCCGAACGGCTTGTTGATGCTTTCCATTCAACCACTGGTACAGGCCTTCATAATACGCCAGGTACGGCTGGCCGATGGGAAACACCTTCCGAAAGCCCTTCAGGAGTTTGAGAGCTTTTTCGGCGAGCTCCCGGTACTGGCGGATTTCGGCTGGAGGGTCCGGGTTTTGAAGCGCTTTTTCCCATAAGGAAAAATACACTTCAGCCGCGGCCGAAAACCCGATATCCAGGGAGTAGACGGTCGGCGAGATATTGGACGCCAGCTCAAGGACTTTGCCTGCCAGTGCGATCGCCTTTTCCTCCTGGCCGCTTCGGAAATAGGCAAGGGATAGCTGCCCATGGATATTGATCGAGGAGGCCAAATTGGGAAGCTCCTCCAGAATCTGCAGGGCCTCTTCCAGCATCGGGATGGCCTGGGATGCATTCCCCTGGCGAATGCGGCCCGTGGCAACCCCAAATAACGACCAGACCTGCTGGAGCGGATTTCTCCTGCGGCGTGCTTCTTCGAGCAGCATGGTCTCGATCGCCAGCGCTTCGTTGATATCGCCTGAGATCAGGGCAGCCTCTGCCATCAGCACAGTGCTGTCACCCCACTGGCGGTAATCGCCGAGTTCCTCACACAGGGCCTTGGCTTCCAGGGCATGGGCACGGACCTCCTCCCATTTTCCCACCATGACCTTATACACACCCGTTACCACGTTGACAGTGATCCGGTTGGACGGCTGGTTGACCTTATCGGCAACCGCGAGTCCCCATTCGACATACGATTCGGCCAGGTTATGCAGCTGAGCAATGCCCGCCAACACCCCAAGGCTCGAATAGGCAGTCGCCAGCTCAGGGGATGTCCCTGCCTTTTCTGCCTCGTTGAGGAAGCGCAGGACGATGTACATAATGGGCAGCGTTTCGTTGGAATAAAAATAAACGCGCGACATATACTCATACAGGCGTGCAACTTCAGTGGCCCTTTCCCTCTTCCTTGGATCCGGATTCGTCCGTGAATAAAGCACTGAGAAGTAACGGTGATACACCTGCCGCACAACCTGCAGCAGGAACCCAAAAGCGAACTGGACATTGGCCGTCGGGATGGGCCGGTCGAGCAGCCGCAGGGCTTCGCGAACGTGGCGCTCACAGTCAGGCAGCGACCCAAGCCCATAATGGGCCAGTCCGATCCGGCTGTGCCAGCGTGCCCGGCGAAGCTGGCTTTCAGCCAGGGCCTCCCGGTTCTCAGCTTTGCGCGTGCTGCTTTCCCACTCGAGCGCCTGGGTGTAGAACTGGATCGCCTCCTGATTGGCATAGTTATCCATGGCCTGATCGCCGGCCTTCTCAAGATACTCCGTTGCTTTACGGATGGCCAGATGGTTGCGAACCGAGTCGGGCATGGCGGCTGCCTGGGACCAGTGGTAGGCAAGCAGGCTGTAATAGGACTCGATATTGTTCCTGTTGCTTTGCTCAACCCATTCCGCGACGGCCTGATGCAGCTGGCGGCGCTGGGAAAAGAGCATCAGGTTGTACGCCACCTCCTGCGTGACGGCATGCTTGAATATATATGACAGGTCCGGTGCTTCCGATTCGACCAGGGTCAGGCTCAGGCGGGTCAGGTTCTCCATGTATTTCTGGAGCACAGGCTTGTCGGAATCGATCGGATGGATCGCCTGGAGGGCGCGCAGGGCAAAGATACGGCCGATCACGCTGGCAACCTTAAGCGTCAGCTGCTGGGAAGGATCCAGGCTGTCGATGCGGTTGGTGATGGCAGCCTGCAGGGTGTCGGGCAGCGTCAGGTCCTCGAAGTTGATCAGCCGGGAATGCATGCGGCATTCGTGATCCTCGATGACCAGGACACCGGAATCGCGCAAGGCATAGGCCAGCTCCTCCGCAAAGAACGGATGGCCTTCCGACTTCTCACGGATTAGCCGCCCGATCATCGGCGGGACGGATTTGACACCCAGCCGCTGGCAGACCAGAGCCTCGACATCGTCGAGCATCATGGCTTCCAGCTTGATCAGGTGCGTTCCGGGTGAATCCAGCATCTGCTTGAATTGGACCGGGACCGGCTCCGCCAGCGGACGCGTGTTTACTGCCATCAGAATGGGACGCACCTTCTGCTGCACATCCAGAAGCAGTGCCCAGGAGGCCGAATCGAACCAGTGCAGGTCTTCAAGGACAAGCAGGACAGGCGCTTTGCGTGCTTCGAAGGAGAGCAGGCTGGTCAGAAGCTCCCGGATATTTCCGCCGCGGATCTCACCTGTCATGGCGGAGGTCAGCTCATTGTCCTCGATCTGGATCGGCAGGACCACGTCGAGCAGCGGCAGATAGCGGGCCATGTCCGGGTCCATTTCGGTCAGCTTATCCAGCACATTTTCACGGATGGCCATCCGCGTTTCTTCCGAATACTCCGCTTTGCCCGCCATCTCTTCAATCTCGAAGATCCGGTTGAAAACGGGCCGCCAGGCAAAGTAGGGATTGTTCTTCTCGATCGAATCGCCGCTGCCGACGAAGAGATTGGCATCCAATGTTTCGGCCTGGCGCACAAGGTCTTCGAACAGCCTGGATTTCCCGATCCCCGCTTCCCCCAGCAGAACGAGGGTCTGCTGCGGTTCGCCGCGTGAGAACTCCTGCAGCGCGTTGGCGATCAACGTCTTCTCCTCCTGGCGTCCGATCAGCTCTGTCTTCGGGCGGATGACGCTCTTCTTCAGCTCAAGCGGATGAAATACCTCCACCGGCTCCACTCGCCCTTTGACAAAATGAGGCGGCAGGATCTCGAAGACGACCGCTTCCTTGGCACTATCGAAGGTGGTCCGATCGCACAGGATGGGCACGCCATGTTTTATGGCAATCTTGTCCAGTTTTCCGGCGGTCGTCATCAACCGCGCAGACAGGTTCACTGCGTTCCCGATGATCGTGTACTCCCGCCTGGATTCATTCCCAACCGAGCCACAAAAAATCCGGCCGGTGGTGACCCCGATAAAGCTGCGTACATGCAGGCTGTTCAGCTCGCGGCGGATCATCAGCGCGGCCTGTACACTGCGGGCCGGGTCATCTTCATGGGAGAACGGCGGAAGCCCCAGTGCGGCGACAATGGTGATGCCCTTATCGTCGACGTTGATCTTGTTGATGCTCCCCTCGTAGCGATAGATGGAGCGCTGGACCAGACGGGCGATGGTCTGGGCGGTCTCCAGCTTTGTATCCTGGTCGATACCCGGCAGGTTAATGAAGAGGACCGAAACCCGCCTCAGCTCGGCGATCCAACTGCCCTGCCCGGCTGAGAGGCGGTTAATGATGGCGCCCGGGATGTAGGCACGCAGTGAATTCTCCCCGCCTTCAGGGATTTTGACCTTGCTTTTCGTTGTCGTGATCGAAGATGGTTTATTCAGCCGGTCCAGCCGGCCGCCCTGGGCGATCGCATCCCGCAGCTCGAACTCCACCGGGCTGGTCACACCATCGTTGCGGATCAGCTTCCAGGCGCTGGGTGTAAGCAGGATTTCGCCCGCTTTGGCAATATTATTGGCAATGCCCAGCTCGATCAGCGGATTCCCTGTGAGCAGGAATTCCCAGCGGTTGAACACACCGCCAACGTGCGCGGCCAGGATATTGCCGGTGCTGACGGCAAGCTTCAGGTAGAGACTCTCTGACTCCACTTTGTAGTTGCTGAGCCGCTCACGGACAGCCACCGCGCATTCGGCAGCGCGCATCGTCCACTGCCACTGGTCCGCCCGGGAGATGGTATTGATCGTCCCTGTGCCGCCCGCCGCCACATCGTCTGGCACGATTGGCCAGACCGCAATGACCGCATCCCCGGCGAACTTCACCACATCCCCGCCATAGTCGTGGATGATATCGATCAACTGGCCGAAATATTCATTCAGGATGCGCGCCAGGGTTTCGACGCCGGCGGGGCCGCGTTCCGCAAGCTGTTCGGTGAGAATCGTAAAGCCTGAAATGTCGGCGAAGAGAATGGCCGCCTGCATATCCTCTGCGACAGGCGACTCGATCGGCGATGGATCGACAGCAACTCGGTTTTGGATCAGTCTGGGGACATAACTGGCAAGCAGTTCCGTCAGCACGGGGTTCGACATTCAGGCTCCGATACAGTTAATAAAAGAAGGACAATATGATACCTCTACTCTCCTTTTAATGGGAGTGCCGGAAGCCTATCCATTCTGACATAGCATAAAGTCTCTACACATGTCTCTCCCTCTTTTAGAGAGGAGTCCAGGCATACAAGTCGCTGATCTCACAGCGGGTTCCATAGTCCCGGTTGGTGCCGGAGAGCACGGTCAGGCCCAGTCTGCCCTGATACGGCTGGCTTTGCGAAAGAGTATATTCACCGACCAGCACGCCGTCCACCAGAACATACGAATAGGCATCCCGGACAATGAGAGTCATGTCGGCTTCCAGGGGTTCCTCGATCTGAACGGTGCCTGTTCCGCGTGTCGGTTTGATCTCCCGGCTGCCGATCCCGCTGTCGATCAGGAACAATACCTTTTGTTTATCCAGAATGACAGCATAATGCTTCCTGTCTTCCTGCAGTCCAAAGATAAAGCCACAGCCAGAAACATTGGCACCATCGCTGGCGCTTG
>DATAKV010000343.1:0-5104 GCA_036261375.1 Anaerolineales bacterium | reverse complement strand
GTCTCGACCCGGGCAGCGGCATAGCCCAGGTTACGAGGCCCAAAGGCGACTTCCGTCACTACATTCTTCGAAAAGAGCTGCTCATCCGGATTCTGGAACACATACCCGACCCGCCGGGCCAGTTTGGCAACCGAGTGTTCCTTCGTGTCCCAATCCGCGATCAGGACCTGGCCGTGCATGGGTTGTAACAATCCGTTCAGGTGCTTGACGAGGGTTGTCTTCCCCGCACCGTTCTGCCCGATGATGGCGACCTGTTCGCCGGGTTCGATGGTCAGTGAGATACCCTGCAGGGCATCGATACCGGTGGGATACGTGAAATGCAGGTCCGAGATCCGGATGATCATCGCCGGAATCCCTCGACAGCTTCCTCCAGGGTTACGGGCAGGCGATCCTTTTTCCACAAACCCTGGTCCTTTGCCTTGCGAGCGGCCGATGTGTAGCGTGAGATGCCGAATCCCTTCTCGGGCAGCAGGTCCGAGGTCAGAACCTCTGCCGGTTTCCCGTCCAGCAGGAGCTGGCCTTCATGCAGGGCGACGACCCGGTCCGCGAATTGGGCGATCCATTCCACTTTGTGTTCCGCCATAATCACAGTCATGCCGCGCTCGGCCAGGATGCGGATCACGCCGAAGACCTCACGCGTACCGACCGGGTCCATCTGGGAGGTCGGCTCGTCGAGGACGAGCACCTTCGGCTGCATGACCAGGATCGATGTCAGGGCGACGCGCTGCTGCTGCCCACCGGAGAGGGAGTAGGGGGAGCGGTCCGCCAGGTTGCTGATCCCGGTCAGACTCATTGCTTGCTCCACCCGCTGTTTCATCTCTTCACGAGGAACGCCGATGTTCTCCAGCCCGAAGGCAATCTCTTCAAAGACCGTGTACTTGGCGCCGCTGATCTGGTTGAACGGATTCTGGAAGGCCAGGCCCACGTTCAGCACCCAATCGCTAAGCGTAGACGTGGATAGGTCGTGACCGGCGACTTCGACTGTGCCCGTTAAGTCACCTTTGAAAAAATGAGGGACAAAACCGGCTAGCGCATAGCACAGCGTGGACTTACCTGACCCGTTTGCCCCAATGACCGCGATGAACTCTCCATCATTTACCTTGAGGTGGATATTTTTCAGGGCAGGAATCTCGGTAAACGGATAACGATATGTGACGTTTTGGAGGTTTACGATTGCCATAATCGCAGTGTAAATGAAGCGATAACCAGGAGGACCAGGATCCAGCGCAGGATTTTATCTGATCCTGTATCGGGAATCTCATGCAGGGAGGTTTTTGCACGGGTGGATGTAAAGCCACGCGCTTCGATGGCGATGGCGCGCTCCTCGACTTCCACGAGGGAGCCGAAAACAAGCGGACCCACCAGCGGAAGAAGGGAACCGACCCGCTTCAAGTAGGTGCTTTGTGTATCCAGTCCGCGTGATCGCTGGGCGGCCATAATCGTTTGGGCTTTCGCATGCATCTGAGGCAGGATCTGGAGAGTGGAAATGATTACGTAAGCAAACTGAGGCGGAAGCCCGCGGCGCGTCAAATCCGTCATTAATTCCCTTGGATGGGTTGTCAGCAGGAAGATCGTAAACGAGGATGCCATGGCAAATACCCGGGCAGCATTCCGGAAGGCGAACATGGTACTTTCAAGCGTTGGATGAAGGAACCCGACCCGGAACAATTCTGTGCCCTCCAAAGGCTGAAATAGAGCCTGCATGACGAACAGGAATAGGGTGGCAGGTAGAATGATACGAAGCATGGCTCCCACGTATTCACGCACAACGTTTCCCAGGAAAAGCAAAGGAATGATCCCTGCCAGAATGAGAAGATGAGGTGTCCAGTAATAAGGCGATATAAAAGAGACCAGGATCAACCCAAAGACCAGGAAGAGCTTGGTGAGTGGATTGAGCCGATGCAGAATGCTGTCTCGAGGAACGTAGAAGGATAACCGGTCATGCATAGGCGGGAATTATAAATGACAAAAGAGACCAGACCTCGCAGGCCTGGCCTCTTCCCGTTAATAGAGGCAAAGTCCTATCCGGCGATAATGCGATTGAGCACAAAAACGGAGAACAAAATCAGCAAAACCACCACACCCAGCGCAATGACCAACTGGGTCCGGCTCGTACCGCCGTCGGTTTGAACATTTTCGGGCCGCGGGAAGCGGGCAACAAACCGGCGAGACAACCCCTGTATGATTGCAAATGCCAGCATGGCGGTGGAGATCTTATCTATGGGTTCCACCAGGAAGTTCGTACTGAAGACCGACTGGATGATCCCCTGCCCGGTTTGAAGCAGGTAGGCGGTAATGAACGATGAACCGCTTGAAGTAATTCCGCCAAAGAAATACACAGCAATGGGCGTCGAGACCAATGCCGCGGTCAGGGCGATCAGGAAGCCGGTGACAACCACCTTCCACCAGCTCTTGAAGAATCCTGCGTTTGCACACAAACCGGCCACCAGGCCGATGAAAAATGCAACAGGGATCCACGGCCACCAATCGGTCGGGTTGGTGAGCATACCGATGACGAAATTGGAAAGAGCGCCGGTCAGGGCCCCGGCCCAGGGACCGCACAAAACGGCGACAAGCACGGTTCCAATGCTGTCGAGAAACACGGGCAGTTTGATTTGGCCTACAATATAGCCGATCACTCCATTGATCGCGATCGCTACCGGAATCAGCACCCAGGTCATGGTACTGAAATCCTTTTGAACGCGCCCGGAAGCATATGCCCAGACAAAAAGAAGGACCATGATCGCAATGGCGATGGCGAAATACACTATATTTTGGGTAATAACTTCCATTTTGTATTCTCCTTGATGATCAGAGTCTCATAAGCGGATAGCATAGCAAAGGAACAGTGTTACGGTTGAAACACCTCCTGGAGAACTGGCTCTGCGTGGCTGGGCTTTGTTCTTTGTAAAATAACCATGGCAATTAATGAGTACAACACCGGTAGAACAAGTTTGTTTCAAGCGATCTGGGCGAGTTTTTCCATTCTTTTCAGGAACAATTCTACAAAATCACGGGCGCGCACGCCGAGAGCCACCTTCATGTTGGCCGGCTTTTTACTGGAATAATAAAAGTCGCCGAGGGTCTTGCCCATCGAGACGCCGCCAGAGATGTCCACATCCACATACAGATCCCGGTAGGTGCACAGATCCGGCAGAAAAGCCAGGGCCAGGGCGAGCGGATCGTTGATCACACAGCCTTCGATGCTTTGATACTCATCGTGGAATTCCATATAGAAACGGGTCGAGTCGGCCAGGAAGCTTGTAATTGGCGAGTCGATCTTTTGCAGCCGCCGGACGTCTTCGGGAGTGAGGATGCAATCATAGGTCACATCGAGCGGAACCAGGGTTGTCGGCATACCGGCGTGAAAGACGATGTGCGCGGCGTGCGGGTCTGCATAGGTGTTGAACTCCGCCAGCGCGGTCGTGTTGCCTTCACGGCGGATTGCGCCGCCCATGATGATCAATTCCCTGACCGCCGGCACGATGCGCGGCTCCTTGCGGATGGCGAGAGCGATATTCGTCAGTGGACCAATCGCCAGCAAGGTGATTTCCCCCGGTGCCGACAGGATCCTGTCGATCAGAAAATCGCTTGCATGCTGGACGATGGGCTGGATGCCCGGTTCCGGAAGCATTGCGTAGCCGAGGCCGGTGGTCCCATGCGTTTCCGGTGCGAGAAAGGACGGCTGGACGAGCGGCAGCGCGCATCCCTTTGCGACCGGGATGTGGCCACTGCCTACCAACTCCATAATAGACAGGGCGTTGACTGCGGCCTGTTCCATGGAACAGTTGCCATGAACGATACTTAAACCTTCGATGTCCAGCTCGGGAGAGGCGAGTGCCAGCAGGATGGCACAGGCATCGTCGATGCCGGGATCGGTGTCGATGAGGATTCGTTTGGGCGGCATGGTTTCCTAGCGGTCGGCCGCGCGCAAGACGGCAAGTGGAGTATTGAGCACCGCTGAATTTTACTCCAATTGAAAATCCGAACTGTCATATAATGATGGCGTTTTGAAGAAAGGCTGATATGCATCGATGAAAAAAATCTGGCCGTTTAGTTTCTACTTCCTGTATTTTGCCGCTCTCTCCTCCTTCATGCCGTTTATCGTCCTGTTCTATCAGGAGCTGCAGTTCAATGGAACGCAGATCGGATTGCTGACCGGTATCCCTCCGCTGATCACGCTTGTCGCAGCTCCCTTTTGGACGGGAGTGGCCGATGCATCCAGGCGTCACCGCTTGATCATGAGCCTGGGGATCGCCACCGCCGTTGGGCTGGTCTTATTGCTGCAAACGCTTAATGGTTTTGTCCTGATCTTCATAACTATCGTCATTTTCAACTTCTTCTTCTCCCCGGTTGCCTCCCTGTCAGACAGCGCGACCATCGCCATGCTGGGCGAGGACCGGGGGATGTACGGCCGCATCCGCCTGGGAGGGACGATCGGCTGGGGCGTTGTCGCTCCGATCGCCGGCGCGCTGGTGGAAAACTATGGATTGAAACTGGCCTTCTGGGGATTCTCTGCGCTCATGTTCGTTAATTTTTTTATTGTTCAAAAAATGGTGCATGATGTACCGGAGCAGGGTTCTTCCAATCACGGTGGTGTACGGTACTTTCTTACAAGCCGGCGCTGGATCCTGTTCCTGTTGTTGGCATTTCTGGGAGGGCTGGGATCCTTCAGCGCGGCCTCCTACCTGTTCCCCTACATGGCGGAGATGGACGCCAGCGAAACCACCATGGGCCTGGCATTGACCCTATCCACCATGACCGAGCTTCCCATCTTCTTTTTCGGGAACCGCCTGGTAAAGCGTTTTGGCTCCCAGGGATTGCTTATGCTGTCCCTGGTATTGATCGGCCTGCGCTCATTGCTCTATGCTTTGGTCAGTGCTCCGTTTGCCGTGCTGATCGTCCAGATGCTTGGCGGCACAGTCTTCCCGGCATTGTGGCTGGCAGGTGTAACGTATGCAGATGAACATGCACCGCCAGGGCTCAAATCCACGGCGCAGGGACTCTTTGGGGCTATGACGTTCGGCTTTGGCTCGGCGGTGGCCGGTTTTGTCGGTGGTCCGCTGCTCGAGAGCATAGGCGGGCGCGGCATGTTCCTTGTCTT
>DATAKV010000342.1:0-2067 GCA_036261375.1 Anaerolineales bacterium | reverse complement strand
GGCAGCGGCTCGGGAGGACGTGCTCCGGCAGGGCGGAGGACTTCGATCGACTCCGCCAGGATTCCCTGCAGCTGCTTGCCGCGCTCCACGTGCGATCCTGCTTTCAAGCCGACCCAATCCGCCAGGGGAGATTGGCCCAGGACGATGTAATCGGAGTAGTGGCGCAGACCCTCCTCGACGATCCGGACGAATTCGGCGTCCGGACTGGTGGAAATGGTTGCGATCATTTCATCTGCCGCGGACCGGATCTCCGTATCCTTGGCCTGCGCTTCGCTCACAAGTTTCTGGATCTGTTCGGCACGTCCGGAGCTGCGATTGTTCAACGAGACGATCGTGCCGACCTGCCCGGAAACATCTGCCAGCAGGTCCAGATCACCCGTGGAGTATTCCAGCTTGGCTCTCGGTTTGCCGAGGGCAACCACGGCGATCTGGGTCTGCCCGTCGAAGGAGGGGGCCAGCCAGTGGATTTGAGACAGCTCGTCGCTATTGGGATGGGAAATATCGTCGCAGGCCACTGCTGCCGGGGAGAGATCATGGTTTTGAGGAAGGGACTCCCTTGTGGCAGTCACCACAAAGCGCTCTTCGCGGCGGATGGCGATGAACCCTGCACTGGAATGCAGACTTTCACAGAGCAGGTCCAAACCCTCCTGCAAACGCAGCTGGAGGGCCTCCTCGCTCGCTCCCCGGTTTTCCAGCTGGCGCAACTGGCGGCGGAACGAATTTTCCCGCCGGATGCGCAGGCGCTCGATGAACTCGCGGGCCAGGTCGTAGGCAGAATGGGTTAAAACGGCGAACGCCACCACTGCGCCCATCAGCTTGAGGGGGATACCCCAGCGCAGGGCCAGCCAGGCATACAGCCCGGCCAGTGCCAGGACAGTCAGCAGAGAGATGGGAAATTCCTGCATGATCGTCCGCCGTTCGATCATCGTCTGGTGGCGGGCCACGGATACACCCAGGAGAAAGATGCCGCTGAAGATCAAGATGTCGGGGATGATGCGCGGCGAATTGGGCAGGATCGCCAGGCCTATGATGCCGGAAATAATGGCCAGCCCGGGAAAGATAGATGCCACCAGAAAGTATTTTCCCTGGTTGGTCAACCCGATCCGCTCATTGCCGAGCAGGTTGTACAGGATCCCCAGCACAATCACAATCTGAAATGTTCCATACAGGAGATAGGGGTAGCCAAACCGCATGTGGGCAACGTACAGAGCGTTGCCATCCTCCTCGATGAAGGCGTCCGGGATGGCCAGCAACGACACCGCGGTAACGGCCGCCAAGGTATAGATTCCCGCGCTCATCCAGCGCAGCCGTATGCGGCTGTTGTGGGACATCAATTGATAGGTCAGGCTGTACCAGGATCCCAGCCCGAGGATCAGCAGCACCGCCCGCACTGCCGCAGTGCCATCCACCTGCTCAAAAAGGTTGTTATAGGCACCCAGGAAGAACAGCGAAAGCAGCAGTAATACGACGACCGCTCTCAACGTGACCCCGCTCGGATAGCCTCTGGCAAACAGGTAGAAGGCGCCCCAGAGAGTTGCCGCCATGGCGAGTAGGTCGATGAGAAGAGTGGCCTGAAAGAGCATGAGAGCCGCCTTGTTCACAGCAGTGTGAGGAAAATTCCATCTCCCAGCCCATGTACAGGTTCGTAATCGAGCGGGCAGAGAGCCATCCCTGTCTTTTAGTTTCAACAAGCCTTAAGTTGTAGCATACGGATTTTTGACACTCAGGTCAAGATGCTGGAAGAAAATGTTTCCTGGAATAAACAACCGCACAGTCTCAGCAGCGGCTCCTGCATGTGCTGCGCAGACAACCTGTTGGGAACAAGTTCGGGCGAAAGTTCGTTAGGGGTAAGACCCTGTTTGGCAAGCCTTCGTATGTCAATTCAATACAAGGTAGGAGAGAACATGACGACAAAATCGACACACCGATCCGGGATTCTGATATTCCTGCTGGCGGCTGTGCTCGCCGCCTGCGCGCCGCAGGCTGTGACCACCGTACCCACCTCCGCGCTCGAATCCACTTCTATCCCTGCGTCGGAGGCGATCCTGACGATGGAGCAGCTCGGCT
>DATAKV010000328.1:0-2660 GCA_036261375.1 Anaerolineales bacterium | reverse complement strand
CCCGGAGGCTGGGCGCTCGTCGTTCGAAGAGCTGGAGGCCGGCTGGAATGCATTCGAGAAATCCAGCCAGGCGGTCCAGGATCTGTACAAGGCAGGCAAATATTCGGTGGTCCATCCTGACTTTATCAATGGCATCTTCACCGCCGGCGAACAGGATGAGTCGGCCGGGCCGGACGATTTCGAGCTGCAGGTCGGCAACTTCCTGGCTTACAGCGTTCCACTGTGGCAGGGCAGCGATTATTACGACCAGCTCAAAAGGCAGTGGCTCCCCTATTATGATGAGGATCTGCGCCGGAAGCGGCTGGAGCGTGTGCGCTGGTTCTGTCTCAATAACCTGCACCATATTGCGCCCTACATCGAGCGCAAGCTGTATTTCCAGGCCTTCGACCGGCTGTACAACGCCTACCAGGAGTTCCTGCAGGCGCTGTTCATCGCCAGGCGGACCTATCCCATTGCCTATAACAAGTGGATCCATGAACAGATCGTAGAGATCCTGGGCCTGCCGGAGTTATATGAGCGGCTATCCCATCTGTTTGAGATCCGGAACTTCGAAAGCACGGAGATCGCCGACAAAGCCCTGCAGGTGGAGAAGATGCTGGATCAGTATGCTCCTGCACCTGTCTAGATAAATCAATTGCCTCATCAGATTAGTTCGAATTAGAACTATTGACAAGCGACAAATTTTGAGTATTCTATACATATGCGCAATAAATTCTGTTGTTAAGACATAATTATTTCAATCCAGCAACTGACAGGGAGAGTGCAATGAACAAGAGATTTCTTCAATTGATAGTTGTGGTGGCGATGCTGACAGCATCGTTCAGCTCCGCCGGTGGAGCATCGGCCTCCGGCAGCTGTGGCAATACCATCACCGTCCAGTGGGGCGACACGCTCAGCGCTATCGCCGTCCAGTGCGGAACGACCGTCGCCGCCATCCAGGCTGCGAACCGGGGACTGGGTTTCTGGGTCTACGCCGGGCAGGTTCTAAAAATCCCCTCCGGCTATAGCGATCCGGTCTACAACCCGCAGCCGGGCGGCACCTATGTAGTGAAATGGGGAGATACACTGGCCAAGATCGCAGCCCGCAATGGGATCAAGCTCAGCTCGCTGCTGGCGGTCAACCCGCATATCTATAACCCGAGCCTGATCTATGCCGGACAGGTCATCAACCTGCCGGGTGGATCCTCTTACCCGCCTCCGCAGGAGCCCCAGCAGCCCTGCAACTGCCCGCCTTCCCGCTCGGACCTTTCCACGTTGAAGATCGACTACAAACATGGGATGCACATTCGCAGCGCTCCCAATGGAAAGATCCTCGCCTCGGCCCTGGATAATGAAACGGTCTATTACTACCCGAACTCCGTTTTTCACGATGGCCTGGGCTGCACGTGGGTAAAGGTCAAGCTCTTCCCGCCCACCAAGGGATACTATGAAGGCTGGCTCCTGGTGAGGGACCAGTTGGGTAATTACTTCACTTCGCCCACGATCAAATAACAGAAACCTGCAATACAACCATGAGAGAAGCTCCGAAGTGTTCGGAGCTTCTTTGCTTTAAAGAAGACTGTGAGTGAGTGAGTGAATGAATATCCCGGGAAAGCATATAATACACAGAGTCAGCAAGTTCATCCTTGAGGAGCAGAGTATGAAAAGTGTCGTCGTGACCGGCGTATCGACAGGCATCGGCTGGGGGATCACAAAAGTCCTGACACAAAAGGGCTTCCGGGTCTTCGGAAGTGTGCGAAGGGCCGAGGATGCCAAGCGGCTCTCCTCTGAATTCGGAGCGAACTTCGTTCCCCTTCTTTTCGACGTCACAGACGAAGCGGCTGTGCAGGCGGCTGCGCTGCGGGTCCGTGAGCAGCTGGACGGCGAAACCCTGTTCGGACTGGTCAACAATGCGGGCGTTGCCTTCCCGGCACCGCTGATCTACCAGCCCACCGATGATTTTCGCAGGCAGCTCGAAGTGAACCTGGTCAGCGTGTTGATCGTGACCAAGGCTTTCGTGCCCCTGCTTGGCATTGACCCATCCCTGAAAGGACAGCCCGGACGCATCATCAATATCAGCTCGGTCGGGGGGCGGAGTGGGAACCCATTTATGGGAGCGTACGCCGCCTCCAAGCATGGGCTGGAAGGCTTTTCAGAAAGTCTCAGGCGCGAGCTGATGCTTCACGGCATCGACGTCATCATCGTGGGCCCCGGCGCCGTGGCAACTCCCATCTGGGATAAGGCGGAACAGGCGGATTTCTCTCAATTTGCGAACACGGAGTATTACGAAGCGGGCATGCGCCTGATGAAGTACATGGTCAAAGGGGGAAAGACGGGCTTTGCTCCCGAGAAAGTGGGCGAAGTGGTATACCATGCCCTGACAACCGCCCAGCCGCGCGTCCGCTATGCCGTGATCCAGGTAAACTCCCTGAGACGCTTTCTTCAATTGTTCATGCCCCGGCGCATGATGGACAGGGTCCTGGCCCGGTACCTGGGATTCCGGAAACGCTAGGCAATGCCGGACCCGCAGTAAGATTGGGTACAATACTTCCGTGCAGGACTTCATCTCTCCATCCAAACCTAAAGGAACCCGTATGCCCACCGCTCTCCCCCGCTCGAAAGTCAGGAAAAACCAGACCTGGAATGCAGAAAGTGTTTTCGAATCACCGGAGGCATTCGAC
>DATAKV010000316.1:0-2254 GCA_036261375.1 Anaerolineales bacterium | reverse complement strand
CGCACATCGGGCCGGATGAACTGCAATCCATGGACCGTGATGCCGTGCGACATAATATAGGCAGGTTCCCCTGAGCCGCCAGGCAGCAAACCACGAACACGAATCACTCCATAAAAGTTTCGTTCTGCAAACAGAGCACCTGAAAAACTCGAATCCAGGATCGAGAGCATGCCGGTGACCAGTATAAAGACAAGAGTTACAAACCGGGCGCGGGCGGCAAGCGTGCCAGGCATCGATCGCAGGATCGTAAGGAAGATGGCGACCGTCATGGCCAGCCCCACAAAGAATTCCCAGTAGCCGTTGAAGAGAAGTGGCGCGAGCAGGCTGACGAAAATCCCCCCCAACGCGCCGCCAACGGATATCATCAGGTAGAACGTCGTCAGGTGCTCGGCCTCCGGACGCAGCAAATACAATTCGCCATGACAGAGCATGCATGCCTCGAACAACACCAGGCTGTATGCCAGGATCTGCCAGTAAACATGCATCTGGGTCGCGTTGAGCATGACAAACAGCGTGAACGCCACGCTGAGCACAAAGAAAAGGGCATGGAATTCGCGTCGATAGAAACCCGGCCGGCCTGAAAAAGTCAGGATAAAAGAGATCAGGTAGATCGCCAGCGGCAGTATCCACAGGAACGGAATGACCGCCACCTCCTGCGAGATCTGGTTGGTCACCGACAGCAGGAACAGGGAGGCAGTCGCGCTGAGGAGTAGCCACAGGGATAACAAAGCCGGCGAGGGCGGGCCGGTACGTTTAACGGAATCCGGCCGGATCGTCGAAGGAGCCGGAACCTGTCCACTGCGGAAGGCGATCCAGCCGGTCAGCAGTCCAAAAAGGAGAAAGCCAAGGGTCCACATCCATCCCTGGAATCGCAATGAAAAACTGGGCTCGATCAGAAATGGGTAGGTGAGCAACCCCAGCAGGGATCCGGCATTAGAAAGGGCATACAGGCGCGCATAAGAGCTGGACGGGTACAGACGGCTAAACCATGCCTGCATAAGTGGACCGTTGGTGGAGAGGGCAAAAAAGGGAACGGCCGAGGAAAGGAGTAGAACTTCCAGGATCTCCAGGATCGGAGAAGACTGTGCATAAATGTGCCGGGTATCGACAGAGATCGACGGGATAACCGGAGACAGCTCCAGAGCCCATCGAACCCCGGGAACCAGGACCGCAGCAGCCAGGAGAGCAATGTGGATGTACGCCTGGCGATCTACCTTCCGGGCCAGCCAGGTGGAGTAGGCATACCCGCCTGTGAGCAGTACCTGGAAGGCAAGCATCAACGTCGACCAGACCGCCGGTGTTCCCCCGAACCAGGGCAGGATGGCCTTACCGATCATCGGCTGAATTTGAAAGAGAAGAAATGCTGACAGGAAAATGCTGGTCGAGAATAAGAGCATGTTGGTCTGCATTTTGTACTATTGTACAGCAAGCCCGGGAGTTTTCAATTGTGAAAGATCGTCGTGAGTTCCTTAAGCAGCGAATCGTGGTGATAAATTTCATGTACAATCACAGGCATGGGCATCACAACTTCATCAAAGAAAAGGACACCACATGACCGACCTGCAGGAAACCCTGTTCTTTCCCGTCCGTGACAGCCAGTCACGCAGCCAGTTCCTGATCGCATGTGCGATCATGCTCGCAGCCTTCTTTGTTCCCATTCTCCCCACGCTCATCCTGATGGGATATTCCGCAAGGATCATGCGGCAGATTATCGAGGAGAAAAAAGAGCCTTCCATGCCTGTCTGGCATGGAAGTGACTGGTCTGACTTGCTGATGGATGGAGTCCGGCTGTACGGTGCTCAGATCGTGCTGACGCTGCCTCTATTCCTGCTTATGGGCTGCGGACTGGTCCTTATGATAAGCGGCACCATCGCCATCCCGGTGCTGGCAGAGGAGAGCACGTCCTCTTTTGTGCTGGTGGGCGTTCTGTTCATGGTGATCGGGACCTTCTTCATGGGCTTGTTTGCCATCCTGTCCATGCCTTATAGCGTCATCATATCGGCGGCGCTTCCGCATGTAGCCGTGCAGCGGTCGTTCCAGGCGGCCTTCCAATTCCGTGAATGGTTTTCGATCTTCCGAAAAGCCGTGGGGCAGTTTATCCTGGGGTACGCCGTCATCCTGATCGCTTCGTTCGTGTTTATGTTCGTCATCCAGTTTGCCATGCTGACGATTGTCCTGATGTGTATCGTCCCGCTCCTCATGGCCCCGTACATGGCGTACCAGATCCTGGTCATGAATACAGTGTATGCGCAGG
>DATAKV010000309.1:0-9759 GCA_036261375.1 Anaerolineales bacterium | reverse complement strand
GAGCGCAAATCCATTTCAGAGGGGCTGAGCGATTTGATCGCCCGCGTACGGAAACATACATCCGCTCCGGTGTGTGTAGGCTTCGGCATCGGCACGCCTGAGCAGGCTCAACAGGTTGGCGCGCTGGCGGATGGAGTCATTGTCGGCACGGCCTGTGTGAAGGCGATCGGCGGCAGTGAGACGCCGGTCGAAACTGCTATGGAATTTGCTCGAAGTTTTCAGCATGCGCTCAAGCAGCAGGCTGTCTGATTTGTTGTATACTCATATGCAAAGGAACGGAGGTCACCATGCATATCGTTAAGTTGCTCGAGCGTCGTTTCCCGAAACATAAAGGGAGGATTAGCGGTCTTCTAGTGCTGCTGTCCATGAGCCTGCTCTTATTAGGGCTGGGGCTGCTCTTTTTACAATAGAAATAGATCAGGCTTAAAATAAAAGGACATGCATCGGCATGTCCTTTTATTTGCCTGCTTAAGGTATCGACTGTGCTGTCCTGTCGGCGATTTCAATAGTCTGACCTGGCTCAAAGTTGTTTGTGAACCAGCCGTATGACCGCTCCCGGTCTTCACCGCCTTCATCCGTGGGTAACAAAAGATCACAGATCACGACCAGGTCTTCGATCACCCGTTCATAACGGTAATAGGCCAGGGCGGTCGGATCGATTTGTTGTACGTTTCCATAGCCTTGATAGAACATCTCAATCTGTTCTTCGCTTTTCCACAGATTATCGATCCCGCCGCCAATGAACATTAGGTCACGTTCTTTTGGCGCCAGGATGGGGTCATCCCAATCGACAACATAGAGCTCACCCGTATCGCCGACCAGAATGTTGCCGCCGTGAATATCCGAATGACATAGGACGAACTCCCAATTCATGGACCGGAGCTTACCGGCAAGCTGGTCACTGCATTGGAGAATACGGGTGATTTCCCCTTGTTTTGAGCGGATGAAGTCTGCCAGTTTTGCTGCGGTCAGGTCAGTAAAGATATCCTTCTCTACTTGCGATTGGTACTTTCTCATAGCTGAGCGCCATCCCAGATCGAAGCTTTCTTTTCGAACCTGGCTCTTCAGCTCAAGTGGAACGCTTGCCGTGTGAATGGCGTGGAATGCGTTTCCAAGCTGTCGCCGGTGGCGATTTGTCAGCTCTATGTCAAAGCCATTTTTTCCTTCAATGTACGGATACAGGATGATTGTATACTCACCAAAATCGGCCCAGTGTTGTTGGGATGTTGTTTCCAGGGGGACCAGGACCGCATCAACTCCGCTTTCCTTAAGGAACAGAGGCACGCGCACAATAACTTCGTCGAAGTTTTTTCTTAGCTTTAAAAAGTATGCAATACTTTCATCAGAGACGACACGATAGACAGCTGTTCTCGAATCCGCACCGATGGGGAGGAAGGTGAGCTCGCTAACGCGAAGATCGTATTCCTCCTGCACGCGGGAAATGATCAGTTCATCGGGAATACTGGGTTTTTCGAGCATTATGCCATTTTGAGACGACACGTGACAGGATTGCCCTGCCCTTACTCAACCACCCCAAAATGGTTGAATGCCTTAATCGCCAGCCCGGCAACAACGCTGGTAAATGCACTGGATTGCTTTACCTTCTCTTTGCCGAAAATCTTCTCCAGCATCCCGGTGAATAGAGGAATATTCGACGACCCGCCTGTCTTCACGACCGCGTCGATCTCACCCGGCTTCAGCCCCGATCGGGCGATCGTGTCCATCAGCACCTTTTCTACATCCACCAGGTAGTGATAAATATCGATTTCGAGCTGGTGGCGGGTATACAGCTCCCACAGGGCAATATCCTTGTCTTCCAGGCTGATGATCGTGGCACCATCACTGGACAGGGCGATCTTGCCTGCCTCCACCCGGTTGTAGAAGGTAAAGGCCAGATCATTATAAATAAGCCCTTGCAGTGCTTTTAATTGGATGGGAGCAATTCCAGCCTGAATGGCTTTCTCAAGAATGTTTTTGTTGATTGGAGTGCCCAGGTAGGGGAGCGCCATCCAATCGGGAATGGCCTGGATCATCTCCATGATCTCGGGGTGGTGTTTGACGAAGCCGTACCCAAAATGAGACAGCATCCTCCTCTCGATAATGGCCCGGTCGAAGTCGCTGCCGGCGATGTCCACGCCGCCGCTGGCGTAGACGGTACGTCTCTTCGGATCGCCCAGGCGCATCACGGCGATGTCCAGTGTGCCGCCGCCAAAGTCAAAGATGACCACATTCTGCGGTTTGCTTATGGACTGTTCGTAATCCAGAGCCGCAGCGATTGGCTCCAGCTCGAAGTCCACTTCCTTGAAGCCCGAGTCGTGGGCAGCCTGCCGCAGTGTCTCCTGCGCCTTGCGATCCTGTTCCGGCGAATCGGAAAATTTCACCGGCCGGCCAAGGGTCACCGCTTCGATCGGCTCGCCCAGAACCTGTTCGGCGCGTCGTTTCAGCAGGGTCAAATAGGTGTTCGCCAGGTCGCCCACTGTGTAATAGCGCTCGAAGATCTGCGTTCCGTCATATCGTTCCTTGCGGAGCGCCGTCTTGAGATACTGCAGGAGACGCCCGGGCTGAAGCTCATCCACATACACAAAAATGTCGCGTACATAATGCATGTCCGAGCCATACACGTCGATCTCGCCTGCCCATTGCTTGATGAATCGCCGCTGGCGGTTGACGTTGTCGCGATAATAGTGCTCCACCGCCTCCTGGCCGATCGACGGGCGATATTCACGCGTGATGTACAGCACGGTCTTGATGACTTCGGGGATCACATTTTTAGGATCCACTGGCAGCAGCTGGACGCGCCGGCCATCGTAGACCGCCACCCCGGAATTGGATGTCCCAAAGTCGATGCCCACTTTGATGCTCATGAAGACGCCTCCTGCGCGGGAGATCCGTTCCACGCCTCAGCCGGAATCACGCCCATCGACAGGATCAGGCCTTCGGCTTCGATCGAGCCGCTCCCGATGATTGATCCCGCCTCATGGACGCGCAGCATCCCCGTTGAGTCCAGCACAACGATCCGGTCCATCGCCCGGACCGACGCTGCACCGATAAAGCGGACGCCCTGCTCGAGCTTCGACGGTGAGATCAGTGCCTGCCCCTTTGCCAGCGGGGATCTGGCGCGCTCCAGGCTGTCCACCTCGCGATGGATGACCTTGCCCGTCTGGGTGAGGAACAACATCGACTCCTCCGGATGCGGCACGAAGGATGCGATCACGTAATCACTGGCTGTCAGTTTGATCCGCTCCTCGATACTGTAGGAAAGCTGATCCACGTCCAGCCCGAGCAGTTTGCCTTCGAAGGTGATAAAACCGAAAAGATCCTTTTTCAAGCAGAGTGTTGCATCGAACGGCTGGTCCGATTTTTGCAGCGTGCCCTTTCCGAGATAGTGGTTCCCCAGGATCGACTGGGCCATCGAAGTCATCGTCTTCTTCACGCAGCCGCGGCGGCTGACTTGCAGGAAGAATTCGGAGAGCGGCAGCTGTGAGATGGGCATCATGCAGACCAGGAACTCGCTTGCCCGGGGCTCATCGGGCAGGGCGGCATTTTCCCATGTCCATTCAGCGCCCGCATCCATGCTGGAAATGCTGCTCACCGCGCAGGTGCTCACCCTGCCGGAGTTGAAGAGCAGCAGCACTTCCTCATTCGACGGAACTGCCAGCAGGCGCGGCTGTTCACTTGTATGCAGGGTGTCGTCCACGATCCGGGCAGACACCTCCAACTCGCCATCAAGCTCTCTGCGAAAGACCCGCCCGTACGTGTTGTACACCAGCAGGCTTGTCGTTGAGGCGACGGCTGCCCGGATCGGTAGCTCGGCGAGCTCCTCCGCCTGGCTGCCAAACCGTCTCTTGAGCAGGTCCAGCTGGTACTCCAGGTGGGCAATGCGTTTCTGGTACTCCTCCACACGAGTGCCGTTCTGCAGAGCAATGTTCTCGACCAGAAGCTTCTCATTGCGTGCTGTCAGATCGCTTAACCGTTTGGCCACCAGCTTCACGATCGTCACTGCCGACTCGGGCCGGGTTTCGGCTTCCTTCATCCATTCTTCGATTTTGTGTGAAAAAGAGGACATGAGGGTTCCTTGAGTGGCTCCCGTGTAGTTCACGGGGGCAATAATTATACTAGAGCATCCCTGACAGAAGCAAAAATTCAAAGGAAATGGATGGGTTTCCTGCCGATTCCCTCTGGATTAACCCGATTTTCGACCCTGAAAGGTATCACAACCTGTAGTCTAATCCGTTAAATAGGATGATATTCATAATTTACCAGGTTTCGAGAATCGGGCATGTCGCCATCTCGAAACTGCTATTACCCTGCCTGATCAGGGCAGGATTGAAAGGATAGGAAAAAATGGATGGTGCTGTAATTACTGATTGGGGTACGGCTGTCATGACTTCCCTGGCTGCCGCGCTCAGCTTGTTCCTGGCGGCGATCCCGAGAGTTATCGGTTTCATTGTTATTCTCATTATCGGCTGGCTGATATCGGGTGTGCTGGCGTCTGCAGTGGCTGCGTTGCTGCGGGCGGTTCGTTTTAATGACCTGGCGCAGCGTTCCGGCTTGAGCGGATTTATCCAAAACATGGGGCTGCGGACCGATACAGCAGGCGTCCTGGCGAACATTGTCAAGTGGTTCGTGCGCCTGATCGTGCTGGTCGTGGCCTTCGATGCGCTCGGCCTGCCGGCTGTCTCTGCCGTGCTGCAGCAGTTCCTGCTGTGGATCCCGAACCTGGTCGTCGCCATGGTCATTTTGGTGATCGCCGGCCTGGCGGCCAATGCCCTGGGCAACCTGATCCGCGGCTCCGCGGCGCAGGCGGGTCTCGGCAATCCGGACCTGCTGGCGACCATCGCCCGCGTGGCGGTCTGGGGCTTTGGTATCGTTGTTGCGGTCAACCAGATCGGAGTGGCCCAGACGCTGGTCAACACCCTCTTTATGGGGTTGATCGGGGCACTCGCCCTGGCGCTGGGTCTCGCATTCGGTTTGGGCGGCCGTGATACGGCGGGTCAGATCGTGCAGAACTGGTACCAGACGGCTCAATCGGCCCGCCCTCGCATCGAGCGCGCGGCCGAGAACATGGAACGCAACATGGATATGGGAAATATCCAGACCGATGTTCCTCCCACCACGCGAAGAGGGCAGAACCGGCCGTAAGTTAGGTTGAAAGTCAAAAGTGTTTTGCTGGCTGGTCCCTCCACAAGAGGGACCAGCCAGCCGCTATTAAGGCCTGAACCTATCGATTTTATTTGTTCCGCAGCAGGGAAAACCGCCGTCCCGGACGACATCTGGCATATAATAACGTGGAAAGGAATATTGCCAGCATGGATGCATCCATCAGCCGGGTCAAGCGTACCAAGGAAGCTGCCCGGGCGAGTTATAACCGCCTGAGCCGCTGGTATGACGTGATCGCCGGAAGCACGGAGAAGAAATACCGGGATTGGGGGCTGGAGAAGTTATCTGCCCAACCGGGTGAACAAATTTTGGAAATCGGTTTTGGGACCGGTCATTGCCTGGTATCCCTGGCAAAAGCCGTCGGTCCGGCCGGGCGCGTCATCGGCCTGGATATCTCCGACGGGATGCTGGCCATTGCCCGGGAACGCCTGCAGAAGGAAGGATTGAGCGAGCGCGTCGACCTGCACCTCGGAGATGCCGCCAGTCTGAGCTTTATCCCGCCTGCGAGCCTGGATGGCGTGTTCATGAGCTTTACCCTCGAGTTGTTCGATAACCCCGAGATCCCGCGTGTCCTCCAGGAATGCCAGCGTATTCTGAAAAAGGGCGGCAGGCTGGCCGTCGTCTCGATGACCAAGACCGACCCGCCCGGCTTGGCAGTCCGCATGTACGAATGGTTCCACGAGCACATGCCGGACTACGCCGACTGCCGCCCGATCTTTGCCCGGCAGGCACTCGAGCAGGCAGGATTCGACGTTCAGGATGTCAGTGTATCCTCCATGTGGGGACTGCCCGTGGAGATCGTCTTGGGGGTGAAGCCGTGAAGATCATTTACATCGCTTCAGGTGCCGCGAACATGTACTGCGGCAGCTGCATGCACGACAATGCACTGGCAGCCGCAATGAAAGCTGCCGGCGAGGACGTCAGCCTCTTCCCGCTCTATACGCCAATGCGCCTGGACGAGGAAAGTGTAGGTGAGCGGCAAATCTTTTATGGGGGCATCAAGGCTTATTTGATGCAAAAATATCCGCGTCCATTCTTCGGACGAAACTTTTTATTCCGTCTTGCTGGTTCCCAGGCGATCCTGCGGCTGATGCCTCACTTTGACATTGGCAGCGCGGTGGACCCGGTGGCGAATGCCCAGCTCACCATTTCCATGCTGAAAGGGGAGGACGGGAACCAGCGCGAATTATTGCAGGAATTGGTGCAGTGGATCAAATCCAACTACCAGCCGGATGTCATTCATGTCACGAATGCCCTGCTGATCGGCGTGGTCCGTGAGCTCAAGCGCTCGCTCCAGGTACCGGTCACCTGCGGGCTGCATGGGGAGGATATTTTCCTCGAAGGCCTGCCGAAGCCCTACCAGGAGCAAGCCCTCGAAATCATTCGTGAACGCGCAGTTGATGTAGACCGCTTCCTGGCGATCAGCACCTACTACAGCGATATGTTCTCCAAATGGGCCGGGCTGGATCGCTCGAAGATCGATGTCGTCTGGCCGGGGATCGCCCTAAGCGATTATCGCGACCTGCCTGTAGAGCGCGATGCCGCGCGTCCTTTAACCATCGGCTATCTTGCCCGCTTCGTCCCCGAGAAGGGGCTGCACCTGCTGGTGGACGCGTTCATCCGGCTGCATCGCTCCGCTGAATTTCCAGACCTGCAGCTGGTCGCCGGTGGCTATGTCAGCCGGGCCTACAAGACCTATATCGATGGCATCCGCCGAAAAATCAAAGAGAATCATCTTGAGGAACGCATCAGGCTGCTGGGGACTCTGGAGCGCACCGATAAGCTGAAGTTCTTCAGGGATATCGATGTGTTCTCCGTGCCGGCCATTTATCGCGAGCCAAAAGGAATATCCATTCTCGAAGCCCTGGCCAGCGGCGTACCGGTCGTCCAGCCGGAGCATGGCGCCTATCCTGAATGGATCCAGGCCACCCGCGGCGGACTGCTGCATCGTCCCAACGACAGCATCGACCTGGCCGACAAGCTTGCCAGCCTGCTGCGCGATGCCAATCTGCGCAGGCAGCTCGGCGGGCAGGGACGGCAGGCCATCTTCGAAAAATTTTCCTCCGAGCGCATGGCATCCTCCACACTGGATGTACTTCACAGGCTAACAGCTGGAAGCAAAGCGCTGGAGTCAAAACTGCCCCTTGACGCATTGAACTCCCTGGCATAGAATAGCGCCCAACATGCTTAAGTCCATTCGCTGGTTTGCGTTCTACTTTTATTACGGTTTCCGGAGCCCGGTTGCCGTTGGTGGCGCTTAAGCAGACAGACTCAATCTGTTCACGCAAAAGAGCGAGACCACACGGTCTCGCTCTTTTATTTCCTCTCCTCACCCCTCTCCCTTCCTATTCTCCTCTACGGTTGGGAGAGGGGCACGGGGAATATACACAGGAGCACCTTATGCCGATCCGTGGAATTCGTGGAGCAACCACCGTTACTGCCGACCAGCCTGACCTCATCCTGCAGGCCACACGCGAACTACTGGAGGCGATCCTGGCAGAGAATGCCGGGATGCAGCCCGCAGATGTGGGCAGCGCCATCTTCACCGTAACAGACGATCTTGTTTCCACCTTCCCGGCACAGGCGGCTCGTCAGATGGGCTGGGATATGGTCCCGATGCTTTGTGGACGCGAGATCTCCGTCCCCGGCAGTTTGGCCCGGGTAATCCGTGTTCTTGTCCATTGGAATACGGATGTGCCCCAAAAGGAAATCGTCCACGTGTATCTGCGTAATGCAGTGAAACTCCGACCCGACCTGGTCGCAGCACAGTGAGATGTAGACCGGCTTACAAGCCAGAAATCGTTCATTAGGAGCCCGCATGTTAATCATTATGAAACCCAATTCCACACCCCAGCAGATCGAAAACGTGATCGGAAAGATCAAGGAGGCCGGCCTGGCCGCGCACCTGTCACAGGGCGTGGAGACCACGCTCATCGGCGCGATCGGCGAGACCCACGATCTTCCCACCGAGCGCTTCGAAGTGCTGGACGGCGTGGACATGGTCAAGCGTATCACCCAGCCGTTTAAGCTTGCCTCCCGGCAGTTCCATCCCGAAAATTCGATGTTCCCCATCGACGGCTTCCATGTGGGCGGGAACGATATTGTCGTCATTGCCGGTCCCTGCTCGGTGGAGTCACGCTCCCAGATCCTGGAAACGGCCCAGGCCGTGCGCGAGGCGGGAGCAAATGCGCTGCGCGGCGGCGTCTTCAAGCCGCGGACGTCCCCTTATTCCTTCCAGGGTCTCGGGGAAGAGGGTCTCGAGTATCTGGCCGAAGCACGCGAGCTGACCGGCATGCCGATCGTGGTCGAGATCATGTCGCAGACCCAGCTTGAATTAATGGTGAAATATGTAGACGTTCTGCAGGTGGGCGCGCGCAACATGCAGAACTTCAATCTCCTGCGGGCCATCGGCGAAACCCGTAAGAGCGTCCTGCTCAAGCGAGGACTTTCGGCAACCATCGAGGAGCTTCTGATGTCGGCCGAATACATCCTTGCCGGGGGCAACAAGCAGGTCATGTTGTGTGAGCGCGGCATCCGCACCTTCGAGACGGCCACGCGCAACACGACGGACATCAACGCGGTCCCTGTTCTCAAAAACCTCACCCATCTTCCTGTCATTCTCGACCCCTCTCACGCTACGGGCCATTCCGATTACGTGCCTGCGATCGCCCGAGCCGCGATCGCCGCCGGCGCAGATGGACTCATCATCGAAGTCCATCCCGACCCGTCCCACGCCGTCTCGGATGGCAAGCAGTCGCTCAGGCCGGAGACGTTTGCCGAGATGGTAAAGCAGGTCAGGGCGATCGCCGAAGCGATGGGCCGCCGCATTGCGCCGATCAAGAAACCTGTCACGGCCGGGTGGTGATTCATGGAGGATGGCTTTCGATTACAGGATTCGAAAATCACGATCGTGGGACTCGGGCTGATGGGCGGATCGCTCGCCCTGGCCCTGCGGGGAAAATGCGCCGCACTGTTCGGGATCGATGCCGACCGGGCGACGCTCGAGCTGGCTCTCGAACGCAGCATCGTTGACCGCGCCGAGGCGGATCCTGCGGGCCTCCTGCCTCAATCGGATGTCGTGGTTCTTGCGACACCCGTCCAAGCCATCCTGAACTATATCCGGTTGCTACCCTCGGTGACCCAGACGCCCTGCATCGTCCTCGACCTGGGCTCCACCAAAAAAGAGATCGTCCGGGCCATGTCTGCCCTGCCCGAGAATTTCGATCCCATTGGCGGGCATCCCATTTGCGGCAGGGAAAAACTGGGCCTCGAGCATGCAGATGGCCGGTTATTTGAGAGCGCGGCATTCGTGCTCACCCCGCTCCAGAGAACGACCCTGCGTGCCCGGCAGGCTGCCGAACAAATTGTGTCCGCCATCGACGCGACCTCCATCGAAATGGATGCTGAGGGACACGATCAGGCCCTTGCCTCCACCAGTCATCTGCCATTTTTGATTTCATCTGCGCTTGCCCTTTCCATACCGTCCGAGTATTTCGTTTTTGCCGGTACAGGCTTCCGATCGACAAGCCGCCTTGCTGGTACACCTGCCCACATGATGCTGGGTGTCCTGCAAACCAATCGTGAGAACATTCTTGGTGC
>DATAKV010000306.1:0-12641 GCA_036261375.1 Anaerolineales bacterium | reverse complement strand
GGATACAAACGGCGGGTGAGCGCAGAGTACGCCGCCAGTCCCGGTGACCACACCGGCTTTGCGGATGGATATCCGATCCTGCTCACCTCCGAGGAGGGCCTGCAGGATTTGAATTCACGCCTGGAGTTCCCGGTCCCTATGAACCGCTTTCGGCCGAATATGGTCGTGCGGGGATGTGCACCTTTTGCCGAAGACACCTGGAACCGAATCCGGGTGGGGGACGTTGAATTGGCAGTGGTCAAGCCATGCGCCCGCTGCGTGGTCACCACGATCGACAAAACCACCCTGGAAACCAGCAAGGAACCGCTGAAAACCCTGGGAAAATATCGAAAACACAAGCTCGGCGCGATCTTTGGGCAAAATGTCATCCCTTTGAATGAAGGCAGCCTCCGGCTGGGAATGACTGTCGACGTTTTATCCTGACCTTCACGCTTAGCCCCTATTAATACTCCGACATTGACACCCCCTATCTCCTCCATTATAAAGTTTGCATGAATTTACATAGAAAACTGGTCTGGCTGTGGATGATTATTTCGATTTCCGCCTGCCAGGGCATCCCCACCGCTCCTCCTACGATAACGGCTACCCTCACACCCGGTGGTCCGACCGCCACTCCCACCGCAACCGAGACGCCTACACCCCTGCCTACCCTTCCCCCCGTCGTGCGGATCGATACCGGGGATGAAGCGCTGTTCTATGGGGATTATGACTCTGCCCGCGATCAGTACCTCGCCGCCTATAACGATTCCACCGATCCTGACCTGCGAGCAGCGGCTCTCTGGGGACTCGGACGCACCGAGCTCGCCGATGGGAATTACCAGGCGGCAGTCGAGCGGTTTATCACGCTCATTACCGATCACCCCGAGTCTACGTATTCGGCCCGGGCGCCTTTCCTGATGGGGCGTGCCTATGCGGGGCTGGGACAACATGACCAGGCTGCAGCCTCCTACAGTAACTACATGGAGAACGTCCCGGGTGTACTGGACGCCTATGTGCAGGATTACCGGGGCGATGCGCTCGTCGAAGTGGAAGACTATGCCAGCGCCCTGGATGCCTACAATGCGGCCCTCACCGCTCCCCGCCTGGACGACGGCCTGGGCCTGCAGATCAAGATCGCCCAGACCCGCGCCTCCTTTGGCGATTTTGCCGGCGCCTTGATCCTGTACGACCAGATCTTCACCACGACCACGAACGATTATGTCAAAGCGCAGATGGATTACCTGGCAGGCAATGCCCATCTCTCCCTGGGCCAGAATGACCAGGCGTATGCCCGTTTCACCAACGCCGTCAACAACTATCCTCTTTCCTATTATTCCTATCTATCCCTGGTCGCCCTGGTAGATGCCGGTATCGCTGTGGATGAGCTGAATCGCGGGCTGGTGGATTATTATGCCGCCCAGTACGATGTTGCCCTGGTGGCCTTCGACCGCTACATTGCCGCAAATCCCACCAACGATGGCACAGCCCATTACTTCCGCGCCGAAACCCTGCGCGCCCTGCAGCGCTTCCAGGAGGCCGTAGACGAATACGATACTTTCATCGAAAACCATCCCGCCCACGCCCGCTGGGTGGACGCCTGGCAGGACAAAGCATTCCTGCAATGGTCGGCTTTGGACAATTATCAGGCAGCCTCCCAGACGCTGCTGGATTACGTAACCCTTGCGCCCGACTCCGGCTTCGCTCCCGACCTGCTCATGGATGCCGCCCGGGTGCTGGAACGCGACAATCGCCTCGATGAGGCCGCACAGACCTGGGAACGCGTCGCAAATGAATATCCCGCCAGTGAGCAGGTTAGTTATGCGCTCTTCCTGGCCGGCATCTCTAGGTACCGCCTGCAGGATTATGCCGGAGCCCTGCCTATCTTCCAGCGCAACCTGCTTCTCGCCACAGAGGCTGTCGACCGCGCCCGGGCCTACCTGTGGATTGGCAAGACGCAGAAGATTCTCGGCGATGACACTTCGGCAGAAGCCTCCTGGCAGCAGGGAGTAGCCGCCGACCCGGCCGGATATTACGGTCAGCGTGCCCGCGACCTGCTGCTGGGTCAGGCCCCATTCCAGCCCGCAAACAATGTCAACCTGAACCCTGACCTGGAAAAGGAACGTAAGGAAGCGGAAGCCTGGGTGCGGGTTTCGTTCAACCTCCCGCCCGAAACAGACTTGAGCGGTCCCGATACCCTGGCCACCGATCCACGTTTCATCCGCGGCACGGAATTATGGGAGCTGGGGATGTACGACGAAGCGCGCCTGGAGTTCGAGTCACTGCGCGAGTCGGTGAGCATCAGTCCCACCGACAGCTTCCGGCTTGCCAATCATCTGCTGGGGATCGGTCTGTACCGCACGGCCATCTTTGCTGCGCGCCAGGTCCTTACCCTGGCAGGCCAGGACAGCCAGCAGGCCTCGCTCACGGCGCCGCCCTATTTCAACCACCTGCGATACGGCCTGTATTATCACGACCTGGTGATCGCCGAGGCGGAGCGCTACGGCCTCGACCCTCTGTTCCTGTTCAGCGTGATCCGCCAGGAAAGCCTGTTCGAAGGATTCGTCCGCTCGACGGCCGGGGCACATGGCCTGATGCAGGTCATCCCGGATACCGGCCAGCAGATCGCCAACGAGCTTGCCTGGCCCCCCTCGTATGATTCCGATGACTTGTACCGGCCCATCGTAAGCGTCCGGTTCGGTTCGTATTACCTGACCCGCACCCGGGATATGCTCAACGGTGACATCTACGCCGGCCTGGCTGCGTACAACGCCGGCCCCGGCAATGCCATGGTCTGGCAAGCGCTTGCCGGCGGCGACCCTGACCTGCTGCTGGAGATCATCCGCTTCGAGGAAACAAGGAATTACATCCGTTTCATCTCCGAGATCTATAGCACCTACCGGACGCTGTACAGCCCACAGAGTTAATAAAAAAGACGGTCACCTTCGAAGGGTGACCGTTGCTCTTTAACCCAGGTGAGCCAGGATGCGCTTGTGAGCGGTATCGGCGTCCATGTCGACGACCGAGATCAGCTTGTCACGTCCGGTGAGGCCTGCCACGATATCCAGGCGGGAGCGCGGCACACCCAGGATCTGCGACAGGAATTCGATCAACGTATCATTGGCTTCGTTATCGGTCGGCGGCGAGGCGATGCGGACCTTGATCGTCCCGTCGTCGAGCAGCTCGACGATCTCATTGCGGCTGGCGCGCGGCGTGACCCGAACTGCCAGCGCCGACCCCTTTTTTCCATCGTGCAGGTTGAATTTGCGGTCAGACATGCCTCACCTCAGCGTGAATAACAAACGGATCAACAGATTACCGATGAGCTGAATTAACAGGATCAGGATCAGCGGGCTGATATCGATCATCCCGATCAGTGGCACCACGCGGCGGATGGGCATCAACATGGGCTCTACAAGGCGGTCCACACCGCGGCGGATGGGATGATAAGGATCCATGAAATAGGACAGGATCACCGAAACGATGACCAACAGGACGAGAATCTGCCGCAGGGCACTAATAATAATGATCAAAATATCAATCACGCTTCTGTCTCCGAGTTGTATTTGCGTGCACCGACGATCGCCGTGCCTACCCGTACCAGGGTGGCTCCTTCCTCGACAGCCACTTCGAAATCCGCGCTCGTGCCCATTGAAAGCTCGTGCCAGTCCGCCTGGGGAAAGCGGGCAGCCAGATGGTCACGTAGCTGCCTCAGGCGTTGGAAGAAGCTGCGGGATTCCTCAGGGTCCGTACCCAGCGGAGGCATCGTCATCAAACCCTGGATCCGCAGATTGGGAAGCTTCGCCAGCTCTGCGATCTCTGGCAGAAAGCCCTCCCACTGAGCTTCGTCCGAGGCATCCCAGCCCGATTTGCTTTCCTCACCGCCCACATTGAACTCGAGAAGAACGGGCAGGGTGCGATTGGCTTCCGCTGCAAACCGGTCGAGCCGGCGGGCGAGCTTGAGGCTGTCAAGTGAATGTAAAAGTGCAAAATGGTCCGCCACGAGCCGGGCTTTGCGACTCTGCACGTGACCGATCATGTGCCATTCTACTCCACTTTGGGCGGGCAGGGATTGGATTTTCATAACACCCTCCTCGGCATAGTTCTCACCGAAGAGGCGGACCCCCGCCTGCAGCGCGGCCTGGATGACTTCCAGCGGATGGGTCTTGGTGACGACGACAAGACGGACCGCCCCCGGATCACGACCGGACCTGCTGGCCGCTTCGGCGATCTGGTTGAGGACGCGGCGGTGATTTTCGCGGATAGATGCGACAAGATCATCCATGGGGTTACTGGAGGGCAATCAGGGCCCCAAAGCGGCCGGTGCGTCCCTTCTCGGCGCGGTGGGAATACCAGTCCTGAATATTGCAGGCGGTACAAAGCCCCGAGATCTCGATCTGCTCCACCCCGGCGCGCTCCAGGAGCAAACGGTTGGTCTCCCAGAGATTGAAGTGGATCTTGCCGTTGTGTGATTTCAGGATCAATTCTGATTCATCCCCGAACTTTTGCATGACCTGCAGAATGACATCTGCGCCGATCTCGTAATGGTCCGGCCCAATCGAAGGCCCGATCCCGGCGATGATATCGGCCGGGTTAGAGCCGTAATTCTTCTGCATGGCTTCGACCGTTGCAGCAGCCACGTCGCGAAGTGTCCCCATCCAGCCGGCGTGAGACAGGCCGATCACCCCCTTACGCGGGTCATGGAGCATGATCGGCACACAATCGGCGAAACGCATGAAGAGCGTGACCTCCGGCCGGTCGGTCAGGATGATATCCGCCTGGCGGTACGACTCGTCGACCGGGCGTGGTGCCCTGGCACAGACGGCATCTGCGCTGTGGACCTGCCAGACGTCGAAGATCGATTCGGGCGGACATCCCACGGCCTCAAAGGACAGGATACGGTTGCGGCGGACGCGCGCCAGGTCGTCCCCAACGGTCCCACCCACGTTAAGCGAACCCCAGGGATCCGGACTGGTCCCACCGTGGCGGGTAAATATGGCGTGCTTTGTTTTCAGCGAGTCGAACTGGAAATAACGCAGTCCGTTATGTTGAATGATCGACGACATATCCCAACTGGCTCACTCTTCTACCGCATGTCTCATAAATAACGTTACTTTTTGTATGTGCTTGCAGGCTGAAATTCTTATTTTATATCAAGTAAATTACGCAATACTCTGTAAAACAGACTCATTCCGAATTGGCTTTACGGATCGCTGCGAATTTCTTGATAAAGAACTGGCGGTTCTCATTCATGGATTCTTCCATGTACGGATAAGCAAACCAGGCAGTCGCCAGGCCAAAGAATGCGCCTGTCAACACGCGCAGGAACGGGGTGCTTTCACGGTAGGGAAGGATGGACTGCAGGAAGGGCCACTCCACCTGGCTAAAGAGTTGCGAAAACCCATCCAGGCCGATAGGCCCCATGCCGATCAAGATCCAGGCGATCCAGTGCAGAGGCTTGATCCCGCGGTTTGTTGCAGCATAGACCAGGCCGAACAGGAAAATCGCCGCATAAATGGCGATGTCACGCTCACATAAGGCCATCTTATAGCCGACAACTTCATTGCCCGTGAACTGCCGCGCCTGCAGTCTCGACACGGCCGCAGGATTATGCAGGTCCTCGAACCCGGTGATATCTTCGAACGTTTTCACGTTCGGGATCCCGGCCTCGGCCAGTGGATAATAAGGCTGCTCGCCAAACAGAAAGAACGAGCGGAACCCGAACTGGTGGCATAGCGGCTTATAAATCGTGTACAGCACATTGGCAGGGAGCGTGGCGCCAGCATTCATCAGCACCGGCGCCAGCATGGCCAGGCCAAAATACAGGAACATAAAGAAATTGATTACGGCCAGGTAATGGCGTGAAATCCAGTACATCGCCCGGTCGCCGCCGCTGATGTTCTGCCCGCGGCGGACGCGGTCGTGATGGTCCAGGCGGCCGAGCCTGTCGAGCTGACCGCGCCGGTCACCGGCCGCGCCGAGGGTCATCATCAATTTTTGTTTATCGAAGGGAGCCTTGAGTACGTAGGGCCCCACCTCTACGACCGGAATCTCTACGAGATATTTCTTCTGCAGGGCAGGGTCACTGTCGATATCGATTTCCACCAAACGGTGAGGATATTTGGACTGCAAAGACTCGAGATCCGCCTTTGCCTGGTCACACAAATGGCAGTCCATGCGCATGTACAGCGTAACGGTAAACATGATGTTGGGAGGAGCCTCTTAAAGTCCGAAATCGATCCAGAAGAATTGTCCGGCCGCGGCGATGCGCTCGAAGATACCGGCGAACAGCATGACACCCAGAACGACCAGGATCACACCCATGCCGATCTCAATGTAATGCATGACTTTGCCATACTTTTTCAACGTTAGCGACACCCAGCCCACACCCAGGGCGGCGACCAGGAAGGGGATAGCCAGCCCGGCGGAGTATGCCGACAGCAACGAAACACCGGTCGAAATCGAGCCGCCGTTCAAGGCCAGGGTCAGGATCGCGCCCAGGACCGGCCCTACACAGGGCGCCCAGCCAGCAGAGAAGAATACACCCATCAACGCCGAGGAAAGGTAGCCCCACTTGCGGTCCGGCACCTTTTGGACGCGAGTATCGTACTCCAGGAAGGGGATACGGAACACGCCGATCATATGCAGGCCGAAGATGATGACCACGATCCCGCCCACTTTGGCAAGGACGAAGCGCAGGTCGAACAACAGCCGCCCGAAAGCAGAGCTTGCCACCCCCAGGGTAATGAACACCAGGCTGAACCCAAGAACGAATGCCAGTCCATGGGTAAAGGTGATGAAGCGGTTATTTTCGGTCGCCTCACCGCCGGCCGCCCGTCCCCCGAGATAGCCAATATAAGCCGGGACGAGTGAAAATACACAGGGTGAAAGGAAGGAAGCCAGCCCTGCCAGGAAGGAGAGGCCGACCGTGACTTGTGAAATATCCATGCAGCTCCTGATCGAACGCTTCAACCCTGATGGGTACAGAGCCTTCGGTGTTGGTGTCTTAGAATTCTGTCTCGTTGGTGACTACAATCGTACCATGGTCCGGAAGGGATACGCGCGCCTCGCTCTGGGCCAGGGACACATAGGGAGTCGTCCAGCGGAAGATCCACTTGGCATCCTCCGGTGTGACATTGATACAGCCGTGCGAGCGCTTCTCCCCAAAGGCGTTGTGCCAGAACGCGCCGTGAATGGCGACCCCGTCTCCGCTGATCATGGTGGACCAGGGCACCGCCGGCGTCGAATACCCCGACTGGAAATTCCCGGCTGTCATGTTCTGGGAAACGATCTTCCAATGTGTCAGCAAATTCCCGACCGGTGTGGCAAGTTTCGAGTCAAGCTCTCCGGTCCCCGGGTCATAGCCGATCCCGCTCGAGATGCGGCAGAAGTAAACCTCCGTGCTCCCTTCCAGGCAGGATAATGTCTGGCGGTCGAGATCCGCACGAATCGTTTTTGAGTTCGGGTCGATTTCGGGATTGATCGGTGCCACATCCTCTTCGGTCAGGACCTTGAATCCGGCCCCATCTGCCCAGAAGAACTCGCCATAGGCACCATAGCCGTAGCCGTGCCCGTTGACATCCTCGTTCCAACGATACTCCGCAAAGCCATTGTCGGTGCGGATCCTGTCGATCCAAACCACCTGGCCGTAATACAGCCGCGGCGGAAAGTTATAGGCGATGTGGTCCTGCAGCCAGGGGGAAGCAACATTGCCCTCGTGTGCCAGCTCCACATACGGGACGGTGACTTCCGCCCAGAACCCGTTCAGCCCGGCGGGCATTTCGGTCAATGGCGTGTTCGGAAGGTTGCGCGTCGGCTGGAGGACGGAGGAATAAATGTAGCCCTGCGGCGTCTCTACATAACGCTGGTTGGTCAGGCCGCCGATGACACTGCCCAGCACCTGGCGATTCCACTCGACGAGTGTATCGGCATCCAGCTTGGCGATCGAGCTATTCTGCGCCGGGTCGTTGGTCGGACGGCTGCGCAGGTCGATGCCAGGGTCGACGACGCGCCCGATGATCGGGCTGGCCGGGAACTGAGGCAAGCGCTTGGGGGCCGATAACACTTCCAGATTGAGAACAGAACGAGGAGCGAATGCCAAGGCCCCCAAACCTGCACCGGCTATTTTGAGAAAGTCGCGACGAGAAAGGTTTTGATTCATACTTTCACCAGAGAATTGAAAAGTAACGGCCAAAGCCGTTACTACAGCTTGCCTGTCAAGGATACCTGCAATTATTCGGCTAGTCAACGCCCGCGTGAGAGATGCTTAATCTGCGAAGAACTCCTTCAAAGCCCGCAGGCAGCTCGCGCTGACTTTATGACCGACCTCATCTTCACAATAGGTGACCGTTGCCCCGGCGCGTTCCAGAATGGCAATGGATTCCCGGGCGCGTTCTACGTCGACGGTTTCATCTTTGGTTCCATGGGCCACAAAATATGGCTTGCCTTCCAATGGACGCTGTGAGGCAAGCTCTTCTAACCCCTCGGGTACAAAACCGGCCAGGATCCCCGTCTTGCGGATGCGGTCCGGGAATAGAAAATTCAGGATATTACAGATCGCTGCACCCTGACTGAAGCCAACCACGTCGAAGGTCTGGGCATCGACGCCCACCGACGCGGCATACTCGTCCACCAGGCGGATCAGGGCCTCAGCGCCCGGGCGCAGCTGTGTGAGGGTCGGGCGGCCGTAGTCCGATGACTCAAACGACTCCCTCCACGAGTAGCCACCCATGTCGGAAGAGTGAGGCGCGCGCGGGGCGATCATCCAGTATCCGCCGGACAGGTTGCGGGCGAAGACCCACATCGAGTTCTCGTCGCCGGTGAAACCATGGACGAGGACCAGCAGGCGCGGCTTTTCCTGTGCTGTTTCGCGCACGCGCAGGGTCCAATTGTTGAAGGTAGTCAGGGTTGTATTATTTTGGTCTGGCACGTTTGAGCACCCATTCGATGGCAAGAAAGATGGCCAGGATGAGAATGATCGGGAAGAGGGCAGCCAGCAGGCAGACAAAGCCCATGCCTGCGGCGCCCTCCCCGTAGATGACCCAGATCAAACCGACCCCCACGACGAACAGAAGAATGAACGCTCCCAGCGCCAATCGAACGCCGGTCTCTCGTGAATATTTCCGTAGATCTTTGCTCAAGCTCTGGCTCCTAGTGCGCGACGAATGCGCTTGCGCAGTGTAAATTTTTGTTTCAGCTGGGGCAGCACGTCCTCGACAGCCTTCTCGCCAATGCGTACCACTTCATGGACATCGACGAGGTCAAGTGTATCAATATTTCCAACCCGCGGGCGGATGACAATATCGGGCTGGTCCACCTGCAGGCGGTAATCAGCCATCGCCCGGCCGACAATATCCAGGGAGCGCATAAAGACATCCAGTGCCATGCCGTAGCGCATCCGGCTGATCCGATCAACGATTGCGCGCGGCAGGTATTTGGGGAGCGGCAGCGACCAGGACCGAGCTGCGGTCCCAATGGGGATGCTCAGGGCAACCGCCACCACCGGCAGCCGCGGAGCAAGTGCCCGCGCCGGGGCAACCGGCACCGGATCCAGCGTCCCTCCATCGATCAGCTCCAGGTCTCCGATGTGGCGGACCGGGAAAACACCCGGCATGGCAATGGTCGCCAGAATAGCATCCACCAGACGGCCGCTGGACAAGATCACTTCACTGCCGCTCTTGAGATCGGCTGCTGTTACCACGCAGGGGATGCGCAGATCTTCGAATATGCGCTCTCCCAGGACGGACGTCAACAGCTGTTCCACCCCGGCCAGGCCTATCAGCGAAGGGCCATCATTAGGCCCATGACCGTAGAACTGGGTTTGATCGAGGCCAGAGAACATCTCCTCAATATCATTGGGACGGTACCCCGCCGCGTATAGCACGCCGATGATCCCTCCAAAACTGGTGCCGGCGATTCCTTTGATGCGGAATCCTTCCTGTTCCAGACGGCGGATGACTCCGATGTGAGCGTTCCCCCGGGATCCTCCGCCTCCGAGTGCAAGCGTAATATCCATACTTCTAAATTCCATTCCTATACTTCTAAAAGTGTTCAACCAGTTTAACGTTAAATTGACGGAAGTATTACTTCCAAGGTCGGTGGAACTGCCAGAGTCGATGCCAGGGAGATGCATGCTTGGATCATACTGATATACAAATTGCTTCATGATTAATCCTCTTCATACGGTTAACTACGCATTTCGAGCTCCCGGGGTTTCCGTGAGAGCAGCGGAGCATTATACCCTGTGGACAGGGCCTGAAGAAGTGCATAGTGCCTATCGTTACAGGCTTGGATGGAAATATGGAAAAACTATTTCCTTTATAGTGCGCGTCACAAATTCCACTGCACGCAAAATCATTTACTTCTGGAAAGGGCCTTGACAATCATCGCCCTTAAACATATAATGACTGAGTAGTCAGTCATAAAGAAGTCGTATAAAGAAAGAAGTGGAAAATGGCTCGAACACTTAACCGGGATAAGCGAGAAAAATTCATGAATGCCGCCTTGAAGCTCTTTGTCATTCACGGTGTGCAAAACACATCGACAGCCGCGATCGCCAAAGAAGCAGGTACCGCAGCCGGTACCCTGTTCCTGTACTTCCCCACCAAACAAGACTTGATAGACGAATTGGTTTTGCAAATTAGTAACGATCAGTCTGATTACATGAAGACGTTAATCGATCCATCCCTTTCAGTCCGGGATATGTTCCTTACCATCTGGCAGGGTTGCATTCGCTGGTTTTTGGAAAATCGAGATGCCTATGAATATGTTCGGCAGGTTCGAGATACCGGGATCGTGGATGAATTCATCGTGCAGGAGTCCGGCAAAGCCTTCGTTTATTTTTACGATGCGATTCAAAAAGGAGTAGACGAAGGTGCACTCAAACCTTATCCCCTCGAAGTGATCGGTGCGTTCCTCTATCAGGATATTGTCGCCGTGATGAATTTGATGAGCATGCAACCCGGGCTCGAGAAACATGAGGAACTCATTCAGGCAGGGTTTAACATTTTCTGGGACGGAATCAGAGCCAGACCATAACAATTACTACATTCATTTTGTAGAAAGTAGAAACCATGAAATACAATAGCGTCATCGTACCCAAAAGAGGCGGCCCGGATGTACTCCAGGTCGTCGAGAACGAGCTGCGCGAACCCGCTGCCCGAGAGGTGCGCATCAGAGTCCTGGCTGCGCCCGTCTGCCTGCCAGACGTCACAGCCCGCTACGGTCAGACACCATTCTGTCCCAATGTACCATTTACACCCGGTTATGCGGTCATTGGCTTGATCGATGCGACCGGCAAGGACGTAACATGCGTTGCCCCAGGAGATCGAGTCGCAGCGTTGACTGCCTTCGGAGGCTATGCCGAATATCTATACTGGGATGCAGAACGATTAATTCCCGTTCCAAATTCGCTCGACCCGGCAAAGGCAATTCCTCTGGTCCTGAATTACATCGTCGCCTACCAGATCTTGCATCACTCTGCCCAGGTGAAGTCTGGGGATACGGTCTTGATCATCGGTGCAAGTGGAGGCATTGGCACCGCGCTGTTGCAGCTTGGAAAACTGTCCGGTCTCAAGATGTACGGGATTGCATCGAGAAGTAAACACTCCATCCTGATGGAGTATGGAGCAATACCTATCGATTACCGAACGCAGGATTTCGTCGAGGTGATCGGCCAGGCAGAGCCGCAGGGGCTGAATGCCGTCTTTGACGGCGTGGGTGGAGATTATTTCGGGCGCAGCTATTCCCTCCTGCGGCGCGGCGGGAAACTGATTGGTTACGGCAACCCGCAGAGCACAGCGGGCATGCTGAAATTCCTGGGGCAGGTCATCCTGTTCAGCCTGTTGCCAGACGGCAAGTCAGCACGACCCTATAGCACAGGACTCTCCCGGTTCAATTGGCGCCTTTTTTGGACGATTGGGCCAGGCTCTTCCAGTTACTTGGAGAGGGGGCGATCGATCCAGTGATTGCCGCCCGGTTTCCGATCCTGGAAGCGGCTAGAGCCAACGCGCTCCTGGAAAGCGGAACGGTTGTCGGCAACATTGTTTTGTTAACACCAGAGCAATTGTAGTTTTTCGATCAAGGAACGATCATGAACATTCTTCAGTTTCGGTTTGTAGGTGCAGGATTATTTTTCCTCTTGATTCTCCCCTCCGGTTTATGGCTGAGCCAATCCGGAAAACCATATGGTCCATTCCTCTTCAACATCCATAAACTTATTGGATTTGGACTGTTTGTTTTTCTTGCCATTAACGTCTACCGGGTGAACCAGGCAGCGCCATTGAACGCTCTGCAGCGAACTGCATGCCTGCTCGCTGCATTGTTTTTTACTGCCACGATCGTGACAGGCGGGTTGGTCAGCGTTCCCAAAGCGATGCCAGGGATCGTCTCGCTGTCTCACAGGCTGCTTCCCTATCTGACCGTGCTTTCCACGGCCATAAGCATCTATCTTATGCTCAGGCCGAGATAACCATGAGTTCGAGCCTACAAATGATATACAGTTTTAGGCCGTCTATAACGCGACTGTCGAAGCGTTCGTTTGATCAGCTCGCCCTGGCTCGATAAAACGAGAGGACTACTCAGCAACCTCAGGCAACAGGACTTCCAGGGCATTAAGCAAAGCATCGACGTCTTCCTGGGAATTGTAGCCCTGGACCGAGATGCGG
>DATAKV010000304.1:0-7936 GCA_036261375.1 Anaerolineales bacterium | reverse complement strand
CATAAGGCTGCGCATTTCCTGTACGTAGGCAGCCAGGTCCTTCAGGGTCTGATCCGCCTGTTTCTCATTGAGCACCCGGCCCCGCTCATCGAAACCGGTGTGGTTCAGAATGACCGTCTGGGCTCCACGCAGAGCAGCACCGTATTGGGCGAGAAGGTCATGGGCCACGGCGAGTTCGGAAAGGTTATCGAAATCGGCCGGATAGACACGTACGCGCTCGTAAAAGATGCCGTTGAGACGGACCTTTTCCAGCTTGGCTTCCCATTCATTCGCCAGCTCACTCTTGGTAGGACCGGCCGCGAAGGCGCCCTGTACCGGGAGCAGCGAAAGCATCAACGCTACAACAAGGGACGCCAAAAGCAATTCTTGCAGCACGGACCGTCCCACCCCTTCTGTTTTCATTGAAATGGATAACATCTTGGTTTTCATTTTTCTCTCCTTGCAATGAACGGAACGTCATATGTCCGTTCGCTCCTCTCTAAACGCCGCTCCTGAGACAATTGTTCCCGTCTTCCATATTAAAAAAGCGCACAGCCTGTGTGCGCTTCGATTGCGGATCGGTTTCTTAGCAGGATCGTCAGCCAGGGATCGATTCACCCATAGCGGGTCATGAACCTTTCCATGCGCTGCAGGGCTTCCTCGATCTGCTCGTAGGCGGTAGCATAGCACATCCGCACGAATCCATCCCCGCCGGGGCCGAAGGCATTGCCTGGAACCACGGCGACATGCTCTTCGCGTAGCAATTTTTCGGCGAAGGTCTCATCGTCCATGCCAGAGGCCCGGATGTTGGGAAACGCGTAGAACGCACCGCGCGGCTCGAAGGTCCGCAGGCCGAGGCGGTTGAGTCCGGCTACCAGCAGCCGGCGGCGGCGGTCGTACTCCGCAACCATTTCCTCCACGTACGGGTTCCCGCTTTTCAGGGCTTCGAGGGCTGCGTCCTGGGCGGTGGTCGGGGCGGACATGATGGTGTACTGGTGGATCCGCACCAGTCCCTGGATGATGTCGGCCGGTCCGCAGGCGTAGCCGATGCGCCAGCCCGTCATCGCGTAATCCTTGGAAAAGCCGCCGAGCAGGACGGTGCGGTGCTTGATCGACTCGTCCAGCGCCGGGAAGCAAACGTGCTCGAAATCATAGACCAGCCGGTCATAGATCTCATCCGAGACGACCAGCAGGTTGTGCTCCTCGGCGACCCTGGCAATTTCGAGCATGACTTCCCGGGTAGCCACGGCCCCGGTCGGGTTCGAGGGATAGCCGATAAAGATGACTTTGGTGCGGGGCGTGATCGCCTTGCGAATATCCGCGGGGTCCACCATAAAGTTGTTTTCTTCGCGTGCTGTGACTTCCACAGGGACGCCGTTCGCCATGATCACTTCAGCCTGGTAGGAGACAAAGCACGGGGTCGGGATGATGACCTCATCCCCGGGGTCGAGCAGGGCCGTAAACGTCAGATAGAGCGCCTCGGATACTCCTACCGTGGCGATGATCTCGGTCGTGGGATCGTATTGCACGTTGTAAAGCTTCATCAGGTTTTCGGCGATCGCCTGGCGAAGCTCGATCTTCCCCCAGTTGGAGGTGTAATGGGTCTCGCCGTTCTGCAGGGAACGGATGCCCGCCTCCAGGATCGGTTTGGGTGTGGTGAAATCCGGCTCGCCGATCCCGAGCGAGATGACGTCCTTCATGGTCGCGGCAATGTCGAAGAACTTGCGAATGCCCGAAGGCTTCAACCCGGCTACTCGTTTTGACAGACGCTGAACATCGGTCACTTCCTGCATTACGCCTCCTGTGCGTGCCATTGCGATCCTCTGGAAGCCCGTGTCTTGGAGACCGTTCCTCGCAATGACGTTAGATTGGTTGTACCAGCCATTCATCGGGGACTTCCCGATAGGTAAGATCAAACGCCTGGCCATCCGTCGTCTTCACCCGGAACCCCTTTTCGCCGGGTCCACGCCAGCGGGCCACGATCTCTGCGATTTCGTAGCGGACTCCCTCCCAGGTCAGCGAAAGCGGCCGCTCGGCGAACGTGGAATCGGAGCGGCACTCCACCGTGTTCATTTCGATTCCGGTTCCGTGTGGAGGACGTAACTGCTGTCACCCACGTTCAACTCAAGACGCTGCCCGTCGCCTCGCCCCCGCACCCGGGCCTGCCGGCCGATCAGGGAGCTCTCCAGCACCGCCGATTGGATCTCGCAGCCCGCCTCGAGGATGCTCTCCGCGATCCGGCTGTCCGTGATCCGACAGTCCGCGCCGATGGAAGCGTAGGGACCGATCACGGAATTCGAGATCTGGGCGCTCGGATGGACAAAAGACGGAGCGATGATCTCCACACCATCCCTTGATTCGTTTGTCGTTATGTTGGCTTTGCCCTGTTCAAGCAGAATATGGTTGGTCTCGAGCGTGGCGTCGATCGTTCCCGTGTCGAGCCAGCTGTCGCCATTCTGCGTGCGGACCCGGGCTCCCTTTTCGATCATGACCGAGATGGTGTCGGTCAGATAGAATTCACCTTTGAGCGCCAGGTTGCGTTCCATCTGGTCCTCGATGGCCGAGAGCAGCGTCGCTCCCTCTTTAAAATAATAACAGCCGATGACAACCAGATTGTTTTCCAGCGTTGTCGGCTTTTCGATGAAACGCTTTACCCAGCCATCCGGCCCCACTTCGGCCACGCCAAAGCGCCGCGGGTCCGGGAAGGGCAGGACCCATGCCACGCAGTCCGCCTGTTCCTGGTCCAGAAAGGAAAAATCTGTCTCGATGATCGAATCGGAGAACACGACCATCATCGGTCCGCGCAGGTGTTCCCGCGCCAGCCACAGGGCATGCGACTGTCCCTTCATCTCATGTTGGACGACATACTCCACTTTGAGATCTGGATAGTTCTCCTGCATGAACTGCGGTACCTGCTGCTCGCCCAGATACGGACCCAGGATAAAGACATACTTTACATTCTCAGGGTCCGGCAGGGTCTTGAACATATCGAGTAAGTGCTCAAGAGTGGTCTTGCCTGCCACGCTGACGAGCGGCTTGGGCTTGCTCCAGGTATGCGGGCGCATGCGCGTACCCCAGCCAGCCATGGGAATGATAACAGTAAGGGATTTTTCCATTTGCTAATTTTACCTCGTGAATTTCCTTTGACGATTGAACTGTATCCTATTTGTAAAGAACGATTCCGTCTCCTGGCTGCAACGCCGCCCTGTACTCGGACAATCTAAAACTGCAGGACAGAAATTTCGATTCTTCTCTTGCCTCACCTTCCAACTTAATCTTGTTGGGGTACTAAGAATGCCCCAGGATGGGATGCGGTTTGTAGGGCTCTTCGAGCTTCCTGATTTCCTCGGTGGAAAGCTGGATGTCGAGGGCAGCGATGGCCTGATCGAGGTGATCCATTTTGGTCGCGCCGATGATCGGACTATGGACATAGGGATTATGCAGGATCCAGGCAAGAGCGATCTGCGAGCCGGTCACGCCGCGTTCCTTTGCCACGTCCGCCACATGATCGGCCACGGCGAAGTCCTCGTCTCGGAAGTACAATCCTTTCGCAAACGGATCGCTTTTGGCGCGTGAGGTCTCCCCGCCGCCATCGCGTGTGCGGTTCCCGGCAAAAAAGCCGCGCGCCATCGGGCTCCATGGGATCAGGCCGATGCCCTGGTCGATGCACAGGGGGATCATCTCACGCTCCTCTTCGCGATAGGCCAGGTTGTAATGGTTCTGCATTGACACGAATTTTGTCCAGCCGTGTTTCTCGGAAGTGTACAGGGCTTTGGCGAACTGCCAGGCATACATCGACGAGGCGCCGATGTAACGCGCCTTCCCGGCCCGGACCACATCGTTCAGGGCTTCGAGAGTCTCTTCGATGGGAGTTTGATAATCCCAGCGGTGGATCTGGTACAGGTCCACGTAGTCCATCTGCAGACGCTTGAGCGAATGATCGATGGAGTCCATGATGTGTTTGCGCGACAGGCCGTTGTCGTTGATATCGTCGCTCATCTGTCCATGGACTTTCGTGGCGACGATGACATTCTCACGCTTCACTCCGAAATGGCGGAGCAGATTGCCGGTGATCTTCTCGCTTTCACCCACAGAGTAGACATCCGCGGTGTCGAAAAAGTTGATTCCCGCCTCCAACGCCCGCTGGACAAAGGGTTTGGCCTGTTCCTGGTCCAACACCCATTCGCGCCAGCCCTTGGCTCCATAGCTCATCATTCCCAGGCACAGGCGCGAGACCTTCATTCCAGTTTTACCGAGGTTTACGTATTGCATGGATTCCTCCTAGCTCCTTTCTGCTCCCTTCGCCGTCCTCGGCGAAGGGTTTATCTTATGATACCGCCGCCGGGGACGGACGGCTGGAGCAGGGACGTTACAAAATCTTCAAATTCGCCAGACTTGCTGCGAGACGCTTGATCCCCACCGACTCAAACACCACGTCCACGATTTCGTCGTCATCCTGGATACGGCTGTTGAGAACGATCCCTTCACCCCAGACCGCGTGGCGGACATGGGCTCCAGCCCGGAACTTCGACTCGACGATAGAAGCCGTCTGCGGCCGCGAAGGAAGCGACCACTGCGTATCGGGCACGCGTCCACGGATCGAGCGTCCGGTGCGCGTTTTGCCGATCAGCAGGTCGGCCGGTACATCATCCAGGAAGCGCGATGGATAGGTCTCTTCCGCCGCGCCGCGCCCGCCGCGCTGGATGGCGCGGATGAGATAGAGCTTGTCCTTGGCGCGGGTGATCCCGACATAGAAGAGCCGGCGTTCCTCCTCCATGGACTCGGGCTGGTCGAACGAGCGGCTGTGGGGCAGGATGCCGTCATCCAGGCCGACGATAAAGACCACGCTGAACTCCAGTCCCTTGGCGGCATGCAGGGTGAGCAGGGTCGGCACGTTTCCTTCGCGGATCGTATCCTGATCGGAGACCAGGGCTACGTTCTCCAGGAATTCGTCAAGCGAGCGAGTTGCGTATTCCTCAGCGAGACGTCTCAGTTCCTGGACGTTCTCCCAGCGGTCCGCGCCTTCCTCCGACTGGTCATCGACATACGCCTTGAAGTTGAGATCCTTGAGGATTCGGTCGAACAGCTCGGCGGTGTTCAGCGACAGGGCGGCCGTTCGCCAGCTGGCCAGCAGTCCCCCGAAGTCCGCCAGCGAGATGGCGGCGCGTCCGGTGAATGATTTCCAGTAGGCAGACTCGGCGCCGTGGGCCAGGTCCATCAGCACGAAGCCGGGCTGGATGTGATTCTGGCGGGCAATTAAGTGTAAAGTGGTCAGAGTCTTTTCCCCGACGCCGCGCGGCGGGACGTTGATGACCCGGTCCAGGCTGGCTTCGTCGGCCGGGTTATGCACCAGGCGCAGGAAGGCGATCACATCCTTGACCTCCCGCCGTCCATAGAAGCGCTGCGCACCCACCAGCCGGTAGGGAAGCCGCGCCTGCAGGAACGCCTCTTCGAGCAACCGCGACATGGCGTTCGTGCGGTACATCACCGCGCACTCGCCCGGTTCAACCTGGCGGGAAGCGACCAGCTGGGCGATGGCATCCACCACGAAGGCCGCCTCGGCATAATCGTCGGGCGCTTCATAGAAGAAGATCTTCTCCCCCGAACCGCGCTCGGTAAAAAGCCGTTTTTTCCGGCGGTTCTGGGCGCGATCGATAACCCCCATGGCGGCGTCCAGAATGGTCTGCCGCGAGCGGTAGTTCTGCTCGAGCAAAATGGCCTGGGCTTCGGGGAAATCCTGGTCGAAGCGCTGGACGTTGCGCCAATCGGCGCCGCGCCAGGCATAGATCGACTGGTCGGGATCACCCACACAGAAAATGTTGCGGTGAAACGATGCCAGATGCTTCACCAGCGCGTACTGTGCCAGGTTGGTATCCTGGAATTCATCGACGAGCACATGACGGAAGCGCTGGGCATACTTGTCGCGGACCGAGGGGATGTCCTCCAGCAGGTGAGCGGTATAAAGCAGGATATCGTCGAAATCCACTGCATTGCTGGCGATCAGCCGCTTCTGATATTCTGTGTAGACACGCTTGACGATCTCGTCGCGATAGGTCTGTGTCGGATAATCGTCTGCGCCGATCAGCTCGTTCTTGGCTCGTGAAATAGAGCCGAGCACACTGGCAGGACGATACAGCTTCTCGTTGATGTTCATTTCGCGGATTACGCTTTTGACGATCCGTTCCTGGTCATCGGTGTCGAAGATCACGAAATTTGACTGGATAGGCAGGTTGTCTGACTCCCGGCGCAGGATGCGGGCGCAGATCGAATGAAAGGTCCCGAGCATGATGCCCTCGATGGCCTGATCGGGCAGCAGTCGCTTGACGCGCTCGCCCATCTCCCTGGCTGCCTTGTTGGTGAAGGTGACGGCCAGGATCTGCCAGGGGCGGACACCCTGCATCGCGATCAGGTAGGCGATCCGCTGGGTGAGGACCCGCGTCTTTCCGGACCCGGGACCGGCCACCACGAGAACCGGCCCGTCATCGGCGGTAACTGCTTTTTTCTGTTGTGGGTTGAGTTTGTCGAGGAAATCCATAAGCATGGGGGAAAAGAAAGGCGGGTCCAAGTGACCCGCCCATCGTCGATTGGGTGATCTCAGAGTTGAGAAGTACAGTTCGGGCAGCGCGTCGCTTTGAGCGGAATGGCCGTGAAGCAATGCGGGCAATCCTTAGTGACCGGTGCGACGACGGGGGGTGGTCCCTTCAACCGGTTGATCGCACGGACCAGCATATAGATGACAAAGGCAATGATCAGGAAGTTGACAATGGCCTGCACGAAGGCACCCCACCTGACCACGGCATCCCCTACCTGGAACCCCAGAGCAGTGAAGTCCACGCCGCCGAGTACCAGACCGATCAACGGCATCAGAATGTCATTGACAAGTGAGGTAATGATGAGGCCAAATGCGCCTCCAATGATCACGGCAACCGCCAGATCGAGGACATTGCCGCGCATGACAAATTCCCTGAATTCTTTTAACATACTGACCTCCTCCTAGAGATTTATGTACAAAGTTATTCTACCGTTCTAAAAAGGCGCTGTCAACGAAGTGTTTTCCATGGAAAATGTCATATGATAAACATCACAAAACCCCCAAAAAGCCGCCCTTCCCGGGAGTGGCTTTAAACAGTTCTCGAGAACTGTTTTTTTCGATTCGAGCGCCCTACGATTGCCCTACGAATGTATTACTGTTGACGCACTTGTGGAATTAGGTATAATTCCCTCTGCTTGGCACTCTGGAACGGTATGTTCTACTACTCCATTTAGTAAAGGAATACATTGATGCCCGACTTCATACTTGATGTGCAAGGGCTTGAAACGACATTTAAGACTCCAGACGGGGTTGTTCACGCAGTAAACGGTGTATCATTTGGGTTGAACGAGGGTGAGACGCTTGGTGTAGTGGGCGAAAGTGGATGTGGAAAAAGCGTTACGATGCTCTCTGTTTTGGGTTTGATCCCTTCTCCTCCAGGAAAAGTGACAGCGGGGAAAGCATATTTTTCCGGGCAGGACCTCCTCAAAATGTCAAATGAAGAAATCCGCCATGTGCGCGGTGCGCAGATCGCCATGATCTTTCAGGATCCGATGACTTCCCTGAATCCTGTTTTGACCATTGGCCGTCAGCTCGAAGAACCGCTTATGCTGCACATTGGCATGACCAAGAAGCAGGCCCGCGAGCGCGCGGCCGAGCTGCTGGCCATGGTCGGTATTCCCAATGCAAAGGACCGTCTGAACGATTATCCACACCAGTACTCGGGTGGTATGCGCCAGCGCGTGATGATCGCCATGGCGCTCTCGTGTAGCCCCCAGATTTTGATCGCCGATGAGCCTACTACTGCCCTGGATGTGACCATCCAGGCCCAGATCACAGACCTCGTCAAGCGTCTGCGCGATGAGCTGGGCATGGCGATCATCTGGATCACCCATGACCTGGGCGTGGTTGCCGGCCTGGCGCAGC
>DATAKV010000264.1:0-3541 GCA_036261375.1 Anaerolineales bacterium | reverse complement strand
ATGCAGATCCCTGCGCATCATCGGGTCGCCACCGGTGAAGACCAGGATCGGCGAGCCGAATTCCGCCAGGCGGTCGATCAGGCGCAGGGCTTCGGCTGTGTTCAATTCGTTTGGATCCGGGGTATGCATCGCATCCGCACGGCAATGCACACAGGCATAGGCGCAGGCCCGCGTCACCTCCCAGGCAATCGTAAAGGGCGCCTTGTCAAAATCGGCATGGACCATCCGCTCATTATGAAAGGAGCGCTCGGAAGCGGCACGGGGAGCCAGGTTGTCTAGAGTCATGGGTTCTCCTGTAGTGGTATTCGATACTCGATTATCGAATATCCTTCTCAAACATCGACTTATGTCAGCCACTTTGCCGCATCCACGGCGTGATAGGTAATGATGATATCGGCACCGGCGCGCTTGATGGACGTCAGCGTTTCGAGAGTTACCTTCGCCTCATCCACCCAGCCGTTCGCCGCCGCGGCCTTGATCATCGAATACTCGCCGCTGACGTTGTAGGCGGCCATGGGCAGTTCCGGATAGGCATCCTTAACGACACGGATCACATCCAGATAGGCAAGCGCAGGCTTGACCATCAGCATGTCCGCGCCTTCCTCCACGTCCAGCGCTGCTTCGCGCAATGCTTCATGGACATTGGCCGGATCCATTTGGTGGGACTTACGGTCACCGAATTTCGGCGCACCTTCCGCAGCTTCACGGAATGGACCATAGAACGATGACGCATATTTGACGGCATAGGACATGATCGGAAGGTTTTCATATCCTTCACCATCCAGTGCTTCACGGAGTGCACCCACCATACCGTCCATCATGCCGCTCGGTGCAACGATGTCGGCCCCGCACCCGGCATGGGAGAGGGCGACCTTCGCCAGCACATCCAGCGTCGGGTCATTCAGCACATATCCTTCGGGAAGACCTTCATGAAAATGCTCGCCGGTGTTCAAAATGCCGCAGTGACCGTGGTCGGTATACTCACACAAGCATACGTCGGTCACAACCACCATTTCGGGAATCTCCTTCTTGATCGCGCGGATGGACTGCTGGACGATCCCGTTTTCTGCAAAATTCTCCAGGCCAATCGGGTCCTTCTCCCGCGGGATGCCAAACAGGATGACAGCGCCCACGCCGGACGTTGCAGCGGCTTCCGCTTCACGGACGCTTTCCTCCACCGAGAGCTGGTATACACCCGGCATCGAGCGGATCTCGCTGCGACCAGAGCCATGCCGGACGAAAAGCGGATATATAAAATCACGTGCATTCAGCTCTGTCTCACGAACCATGGCGCGGATGGCCGGGTTGGCGCGCAGTCTGCGCGGGCGGATCGTTCTGCGGGCGGAAAGCAGGGATTGGCGATTTTCAAGAGCAAGGATTGTCATGATTTCTCCAAACGCGATATGACCTCGGTCAAACCTTCGCTGGTGTATTTTTTGGCCATCACCAGGTTGACCAATCCCTCTTCCTTGGCCGCCTGCTCCGTGATCGGACCGATACAGGCAAATACAGGGTTGTTCGGCAGGTGGAGAGGGTCGAGCCCGTTCTGGCGGGTGATGGCAATAAAGTTCTGCACCGTGGATGGACTGGTGAGGGTGATTACATCAACCCCGGATCGCAGGGCGGCAAGCCCATCCGGGTCCGGCTCGGCGGGTAGTGTCTTGTACACGGAGATCTCATGCGGAATGCCATCCGCCTGGAAGATCGCTTCCGGCAACGCCTTGCGGGCGATCTCGGCCCGCGGCAACAAAATCCACTTCCCGCGCACGTCACCCAGCCCGGGCAGGATCGCCTCGGCGACATATTCCTCCGGGACAAAATGAGGCGTGATGCCGTGCTCTTTCAAGGACCTGGCAGTCTTGGGGCCAATGGCAGCGAATTTCACACCCATCGTTTCGACATTGAAGGAGGCTGGAAGCCTGCCAAAGACAACCTTCACTGCATTGACAGAGGTGAACACAACCCACTCATAGCAGTCCAATTTTTCGAGAGCCCGGTCGAGTGCTGTGTTGTCCTCCATCGAGCGGATCTCGATCACAGGGAAATAAACGGTTTCGAATCCAGCGGAACGCAGCTGTTCTGCGAAGTCATCCGCTTGGGCACGGGGACGTGTGATCAATATCTTCATGTCATCCTCCGTTAGCTGGCAGCAATCGTATTGAGGATTTCATCCGCGCCCTGGCGGATCGCCTTTTCGGCCAGTCCCTGACCGAGTTCGAGCGGACCGGTTCCTTCGTCATGGACTTTGACAAATTTCATCCCATCCTCGGAGATCACTAGGCCGGTCAGGCGGATCCCTGCCCCTTGAAGTCTGTCATCTGCCTCTGCGTACGCGGCGACAGGTACTGCGCATCCGCCGCCAAGCCCGCTGAGAAAGGCTCGCTCTGCAGCAACACATGTGCGGGTTGTTTCATCCTCCAGCGCGGCGAGCAGCGCAAGCGTGGCAGTATCCTCTGCGCGGCATTGAACCGCCAGGGCGCCCTGCCCGGGTGCAGGCAGCATCACGTCCAAAGAGAGCCACTCCGATACATGATTTTCCAGCCCCAGGCGCGTCAGACCTGCACCGGCAAGGATAATGGCATCGTATTGCCCTTCCTGCGCCTTGCGCAGACGGGTGTCCACATTGCCGCGCAGCGACCGGATTTGGATATCCGGGCGCAGGGAAAGGATCTGGGCCGCGCGGCGCAGGCTGGAGGTACCGACAGACGCGCCTGCCGGCAGCGTGGAAACCGTATATCCGCTGGCAGAGATCAATGCGTCACGAACCTCCGCCCGAGCGGGAATACACCCAACCGTTAATCCAGCAGGATTCTCAACCGGCAGGTCTTTCAGCGAATGGACCGCGCAATGCACGGCGCTGCTTAAGAGTTCGGATTCAAGTTCCTGCGTAAACAGACCTTTGCCGCCAATTTCAGGCAGGGGCTTATCGAGAATCCTGTCACCCTGGGTTAAGATGACTTTCTCCTCACATTCGAGATCGGGGTGGAGCTCCTGCAGGGCACGAATTACCCACCGGGTCTGCCAGCGGGCGAGTTTTGATGGACGGGTGGCGAAGATAAGTTTCATGATTGAATTGTGTTAGTCAGCAGCGTGGGGCATGGGACAGACTTGACCGGAGAAACCGCACAGGCCTTCCTTCTGTAAGCCAAACAGTGTACGGGCAACAGCGGCATACTCTGGCGCATGCGGGCAGGAGGCTTCAGCTCGTAAGCGCTGTGTGGGCGCTTGTAATATCCTTTTCACCATCGCATGGGTCATGGCCTCGATGCGGTCGCGTTCAGCTTCTGTAAGGTCTGGCAGACGGCGCAGGGTCTTTTCGAGCAGTTCCTGGCGGATGGCTTCCGCATGCTGGCGGATATCAGCAATGATGGGGATCATGTCCAGCGACTGTAGATACTCGGCAAAATCCCGGATCTCCTGCTCCAGGATCGAGCGGACCTGCGGCACTTCATATATGCGCCCGGCAAGAGAATGTTCGAGCTTTGTGTTCAGATGATCGATGTCATAAAGCTTTACATGCGGGATGTTTGCTGCATCCGGG